>DASXUN010000015.1 GCA_036504815.1 Gemmatimonadaceae bacterium
AACAGAGAAACAACAGAGCGCGCCGGGGCCGGATGCCGTGGCGCGCTCTTTCTGTTGTCTCTCTGTTGTCTTTCTGTTGTCTCTCTGTTGTCTCTCTATGACGCGTACGCGTCCGTCGGCGGACACGCACAGACCAGGTTCCGATCGCCCCACGCGTTATCCACGCGGCCGACGCTCGGCCAGAACTTGTGCGTCCGCACCCACGGCAGCGGGAACGCCGCCGTCTCGCGCGAGTAGGCGTGCGTCCACGCGTCGGCCGTGCAGGCCTCCATCGTGTGCGGCGCGTTCACCAGTGGATTGTCGCCGCGCGGCAGCGCGCCGGACTCCACGAGCGCAATCTCGGCGCGGATGGCCAGCAGGGCATCCACGAAGCGGTCCAGCTCGGCCTTCGGCTCGCTCTCCGTCGGCTCGATCATCATCGTGTCGTGCACCGGGAACGAGATCGTCGGGGCGTGGAAGCCGTAATCCATCAGGCGCTTGCCGATGTCCCCGGCGTCGACCCCCGCCGTCGCCTTGAAGGCGCGTGGATCCACGATGCACTCGTGCGCGATCGTCCCGTTCTTGCCCTTGTAGAGCACGGGATACTCGGCGTCGAGTCGCTTGGCCACGTAGTTCGCGTTGAGGATCGCGATCTTGGTGCTCTTGGTGAGCCCCTCGGCCCCGAGCAGCATGATGTACATCATCGAGATCGGCACCACGCTGGCGCTTCCCCACGGGGCGGCCGCCACCGCGCCGATCGCCTGCGCACCGCCCGTCTTCACCGCCACGTGTCCCGGCAGGAACGGCGCGAGGTGCTTGGCGACGCCGATCGGGCCGACGCCCGGGCCGCCGCCGCCGTGCGGAATGGCGAACGTCTTGTGCAGGTTCAGGTGGCAGACGTCCGCGCCGATGTCACCCGGCCGGCACAGGCCGACCATCGCGTTCATGTTGGCGCCGTCCAGGTAGACCTGGCCGCCGTGCTGGTGAATCACCTTGGTGATCTCGGTGATCGCCTCCTCGAACACGCCGTGCGTCGACGGATACGTCACCATCAGCGCCGCCAGGTTGGCGGCGTGCTGCGCCGCCCTGGCCTTGAGGTCGTCCACGTCGATGTTGCCGTTCGGGTCGGTCTTCACCACGACCACCTCCATCCCCGCCATCACCGCGCTGGCCGGGTTGGTGCCGTGCGCCGACTGCGGAATGAGGCAGATGTTGCGGTGTCCCTCGCCGCGTGACGCATGGTAGGCGCGGATCACCAGCAGCCCCGAGTACTCGCCCTGCGAGCCGGCGTTCGGCTGCAGCGAGACGGCGTGGAAGCCCGTGATCTCGGCGAGCGCCCCCTCCAGCTTGTCGAACAGCGCGCGATACCCCTGCGCCTGCTCCACCGGCACGAACGGATGGATGTTGCCGATCTCGGGCCACGTCACCGGGAACATCTCGGCCGCCGCATTCAGCTTCATCGTGCACGAGCCGAGCGAGATCATCGAGTGCACCAGCGACAGGTCCTTCGCCTCGAGCGAGCGCACGTAGCGCTGGAAGCCCGTCTCGGAGTGGTGCGTGTTGAAGATCGGGTGCGTCAGGAAGTCGCTGGTGCGGGCAAACCGTTCGTCGAAGCGCGCGTCCACCGCGGGCTGCGCCGCGCCCTTGCCGCCGAATGCCGACAGCAGGTCGCTGACGTCTTCCACGGTGGTCGTCTCGCCCATCGACACGCCGATGGTGCCGTCGGCGAAGTAGCGCAGGTTGAGGCGCCGGGCCTCGGCCGCCGCCTTCACGGCGGCCGCCCCGCCCTTGGGCGCGACGTGCACGGTGTCGAAGAAGACATCGTGCAGCACGACGTGTCCCAGCGCCCGCACGCCCGCGGCGAACGTCTCGGTGCGATGGTGCACGCGCTGCGCGATGCGGCGCAGGCCGTGCGGCCCGTGCCAGACGGCGTACATGCCGCTCATCACGGCCAGCAGCACCTGCGCCGTGCAGATGTTGCTCGTCGCCTTCTCGCGACGGATGTGCTGTTCGCGGGTGCCGAGCGCCATGCGCATCGCCGGCTGTCCATTGCTGTCGCGCGAAACGCCAATGATGCGTCCCGGCATCAGCCGCTTGAATTCGTCGCGCGTCGTGAGGAAGCCCGCGTGCGGGCCGCCGTAGCCGTACGGCACGCCGAAGCGCTGCGCGTTCCCGACGCAGATGTCCGCGCCCCACTCGCCCGGCGGCGCGATGAGCGTGAGCGCGAGCAGGTCCGTGGCGGCCACGACCATCGCCCCCGCCCCGTGCACGCGCTCCACCAGCGCGCGGCAGTCCTCGATGACGCCGAAGGTGTTCGGATACTGGATGAGCACGCCGCACACGGTCGCGTCGAGCGTGAACGACGCCGCGGGCTGCACTTTCACCGTGATGCCGCGGGCGGCGCCGCGCGCCTTCACGACGTCGATCGTCTGCGGATGGCAGTCGTCCGCGACCAGGAAGACGTCGCGCCCCGACTTGCCGGCATGCACCATCTGCATCGCCTCGGCGGCGGCCGTGGCCTCGTCCAGCAGCGACGCGCTTGCCACCGGCAGGCCCGTGAGATCGATGACCGTCGTCTGGAAGTTCAGCAGCGCTTCGAGGCGCCCCTGGGCAATCTCGGCCTGGTACGGCGTGTACGCGGTGTACCAGCCCGGATTCTCGAGGATGTTGCGCTGAATCACGGCGGGGGTGTGCGTGGCGTAGTAGCCCTGACCGATGAAGGTGCGCCAGACCTGGTTGGGCGCGACGAGCGCCTTGAACGCGGCGAGCGCATCCTGTTCCGACATGGCGGCCGGCAGGTTCAGCGAACGGCCAAAGCGGATGTTGGCGGGAACGGTCGCGTCGATCAGCGCGTCGAGCGACGGATAGCCAAGGACCTGCAGCATGGCCTCAACGTCAGCGTCCGACGGGCCAAGGTGCCGGGGCGTGAAAACGTCCGGCTGCGGAATCGAAGTCGAAGTCACGGTACGCGCTTCTCCAGTGCGGCGCGCCTGCGGGCGCCCCCGACGCGGGTGCGGTGCGGCGCGCGACGTTCATAAAACTAACGAGCCGCTTGCTTCGTTGGGGCACCGCGATGGAAAGGGATTGCCCTAGCATTTGCAGGGGCGGCCCTCACAGCGCAAAACCGCTTCTATTTCCCCTGCACCACACCCCGCACCCCGCCCCCGCACCACACCCTGCTCCCTGCCCCCTGCACCCCGTAAGTTCATCTATCCACCTCACGGAGCCCACATTGTCTGCCCGACAGGAAGCCACTCGCGCCGGCATCAGCTTCGGCTCGGCCCTGGCAATTGCCATCTCGTGGAGCGTGAACAAGTCGATTCTCTGGGCCATGCTGCACGGCGTGCTGTCGTGGTTCTACGTGATCTACTACGCCATGACCCGCTGACGTGACGCGTTGGCAGCTGCTCGACACGGGAGCGCGCGACGGCGCCTGGAACATGGCGTGCGACGTCGCGCTGATGGACCGTGCCCGACGCCTCGGCGAAGCGGTCTTCCGCGTCTATGCGTGGCAGCGGCCCACCCTCTCGTTCGGACGACACGAGGCGGCCCGCCAGCACTATGATGCCGCGGCCATTTCAGCGGCCGGCGTGGACCTGGTGCGACGCCCCACCGGCGGGCGGGCGCTGCTGCATCATCACGAGGTCACGTACTCCATCACCGCGCCCCTCGACGAGCGTGTGCCGCTGACGGAAAGCGTCCGCCACTTCAATCAGCTGCTCCTTCGCGCGCTGCATCTGCTCGGCGTCCCCGCCGTTGAGGCGGCGGAACCGCGCGCCATGCGTCCGGAGGGGTCAGCCTGTTTTGCCGTGCCAAGTGCGGGGGAGCTGACGCTGCACGGCCGCAAGCTGGTCGGGAGCGCGCAAGTGCGGCGGGACGGCGCGCTTCTGCAGCACGGCTCGATTCTCCTGGACGATGATCAGGGCCGCATCGCCCGCTTTGCCGTCGGCCCCTATCTCCCGTCCGCCCCGGCGGCGTCGCTGCGCGACGCCCTCGGTGACCAGGCGTCGTACGACGCGGTTCGCGACGCCCTGTTCCGGGTGGTGGCCGCCGATGCCGGTGCCCGGTCGCCGGAGGAACTCGTCCTATCGCGGGAGGCCGCACTACCCGAGGCGGGGGCACTTGACGACGCTCTCGCGCAGTTTCGTGATCCCGAATGGACGTGGCGCCGCTGACCGTTAGCCTCTAACATTTCCCGTCGTGACCCCAAGCGTCGTGCGCCGACTCGCGTTGGTCCTGTTCACCGTCTCCGCGGTTGGCTGCCGCAGCCGCGACCTCGGACCAAGCGGCGGCGTGCTCGTGGTGTCCGCCGGCGCCGACGCCGAGACCCTCTTTCCGCCCCTCGCGGTGGGCAGCCAGGGCCGCGCCGTCACGGAACTCCTCTACGACAAGCTCGCCGACATTGGCCCGTCGCTGAACACCATCGGCGACGCCGGATTCGTGCCGAAGCTCGCGAAGTCGTGGGAGTGGTCGGCCGATTCGCTGACCATCACGTTCCACCTCGATGAACGCGCCCGCTGGCATGACGGACGTCCCGTCACGGCGGCGGACGTGCAGTACGCCTTTCGCGTCTGGACGGACAGCGCCGTGGGCGCCGTGCAGCGCGTCGCCCTCGCGAGCGTCGATACCATCGCCGCTCCCGATCCGCGCACCGCGCGCGTGCACTTTCGCGAACGCACGCCCGAGCAATTCTACGCCTTCGTCTACACGCTGATTCCGCTCCCGGCGCACCGCCTCTCGGCGATCGCCGACACGGCGCTGCACGATGCGCCCGAGGTGCGTGCCCCGGTGGGCAGCGGACCCTTCCGCTTCGTCTCGTGGACGCCGCGCGCCCGCCTCGAGCTGGCGGCGAACCGCGCCTACTACGGCGGCAGCCCGCGCCTCGATGGCGTCGTCTTCGTCGTCGCCGCGCAGGGCGCGACGGTCGCCGCGCGCCTCTTCGCCGGCGAGGCGGATTTCCTCGAGCAGCTCGCGCCGCCGGATTTCGCGCAACTGCCGGCCGACGGACAGGTGCGCGCCCGCGCCTACGGCGGCTTCGACTACTCCTTCGTGCAGTTCAACCTCCGCGATGCGCGCGCGGGCGATCTGCCGCATGCGCTCTTTGGCGACGTGGCCCTGCGCCGCGCGCTCACCATGGCGGTCAATCGCACGGCGATCGTGCGCAGCGTCTTCGATACCCTCGCGCACCCCGCCATCGGCCCGTTCTCGCGCACCCAGTGGACGGCCGATACCACGCTGCGCGGCATTCCGTTCGACCGCGCCGCCGCGACGCAGCTGCTCGACTCGCTGGGTTGGCGCGACCTGAACGGCGATGGCGTGCGCGAGCGCGGCGGCCGGACGCTCGCCTTCTCACTGCTCGTGCCGGCGTCCAGCCGCACGCGCCAGGCGGCCGCCGTGCTCCTGCAGGCGCAGCTCAAGGCCGTCGGCGCGGCCGTGACCATCGAGCAGGCCGACTTCAACGCCTTCCTCGACCGCGCGCACCGCGGCGCCTTCGACGCGCTCGTGGGTGGGGTCCGCACGAGTCCGAGTCCGCGCGGCGTGCGCGACCTGTGGGGCACGCCCGGCCCGGCGCGTGGCGGCCAGAACTGGGGGCGGTGGAGCAACGCGACCTTCGACGCGCAGGTGGACAGTGCGCTCGCCGCCACCAGCACCGCCGCCGTGCGCGCCCACTTTCGCGCGGCCTACCAGGCCGCCATCGATGACGCGCCGGCCATCTGGCTCTATGAGCCGCGCCTCTTCGCCGGACTGCATCGCCGGCTGACCGTCGGCCCGCTGCGCCCCGACGCCTGGTGGTCGGGCGTCGCGAGCTGGTCCATCGATCCGGCGCAGCGGCTCCCGCGCGACCGACGCGCCGCCGGCACACCCTGAGGCGTGGCGCGCCGCCTCGCCCTTCGAGTGCTGCAGGCCGCCGCCGTCTGTGCGGTGGTCGCGACGTCGGTCTTTGTGCTGCTCCAGTTCGCGCCCGGTGATCCCTTCGCCACGGCGCTCGATGGCGCCGATGTCCCGCCCACCGTGCGGGCCGAATGGCGTGCCCGGTATGGCTTCGACCTGCCGCCCGGCGAACGGTTCGTTCGCTGGACGGGCGCGCTCGTGCAGGGTGAGCTCGGCTACTCCGCGTCGCTGCACCGGCCCGTCGCCGCCGTCGTGGCCGACGCCGTGC
Organism: Gemmatimonadaceae bacterium; assembly: GCA_036504815.1. Lineage (NCBI taxonomy): Bacteria > Pseudomonadati > Gemmatimonadota > Gemmatimonadia > Gemmatimonadales > Gemmatimonadaceae > Gemmatimonadaceae bacterium. The sequence goes on from DASXUN010000015.1 coordinate 6,140, forward strand.
CGCGCACCCTCCTGTTGATCGGCACCGCACTCGTCGTCGGATTCGCCGCCGGTGTCTGGATTGCGCTGGTGCAAACGCGCCACCATCGCCGCTGGCAGGACCATCTGCTCGGCGCGCTCACGCTGGCCGGGGTGGCGCTCCCCGAGTTTCTGCTCGCCCTGCTCGCCATGACGTGGCTGGGCGCTCGCTGGCGCATCTTCCCGGTGGCCGGCATCGGCAGCCTCGGCGACGCGGCGGCATGGCCGCTCTGGGAACGCTTCATCGACCTACTCTGGCACCTGGCGCTCCCCGCGGCCGTGCTCGCCCTCGCCGTCGCGTCGCGCGTCGCCCGTCATCAGCGTGCCGCACTGCTCGGCGTGATGCGAGAGGACTACATCCGCACGGCGCGCGCCAAGGGGCTCGGCGAATGGGACGTCCTGCGCCGTCACGCCCTCCCCAACGCCATCGGCCCCGTCATCGCCCTCCTCGGACTCGCCCTGCCCTCGCTCGTCGGCGGGGCCGTGCTCATTGAACGCATCTTCGGCTGGCCGGGCATGGGGCTCACGCTCTTCGATGCCCTCCTCGCGCGCGACTATCCGCTGGTGCTCGCCGTCGTGCTGCTGGCCACGCTCGTCGCCATCGTGGCGCGGACGCTCACCGATGTGATCGCCGACCTCGTCGCGCCGCGGCGCGCGCCGGAGCGCTAGTGGCGTCGCCCACCTGGGAGCGATTGCACGGCGACCGCGTGGCGCGGGTCGCGGGCGGCGTGCTGACGGCCGTCACCCTGGCCGCGCTGTTCGCCCCGTGGCTCGCGCCGTACGATCCCACCGCCCAGCCTGATCCGGTCGCGCTTCGCCTCGTCGCGCCATCGTGGTCGCACCCGTTCGGCACCGATCCGTACTCGCGCGACGTGCTCAGCCGCATCCTGCACGGCGCGCGCATCTCGCTCGGTGTCGCCGCCGGGGCGATGTTGCTCTCGGTCACGCTCGGCACCGCCCTTGGCGCCATGGCCGCGGTGCTCGGCGGATGGGTGGACACGGTCGTGGCGGGACTCGTGGACGTGCTGATCGCGATGCCGCGCCTGCTCGTCGTGATCGCCCTCGTCGCGACCTTCGGGACGCTCTCTCCGTGGTGGCTGGTGCTGCTGATTGGCGGCAGCGGATGGCTGACCACCGCGCGCATCGTGCGGGCCGAGTTCCGCGACCATCTGCAGCGGGAGTACGTGCTGGCGGCGTGCGCCCTGGGCGCGTCATCGTGGCGCGTCGTCTGGCGTCACCTGCTGCCGGCGGTCGCACCGCAGCTCGCGGTCGCCGCCGCGCTCGCCCTCGCTGCCGTCATCCCGCTCGAGGCGGCGCTGAGCTTCGTCGGGCTCGGCATCCAGCCGCCGCTCCCCAGCTGGGGCAACATCCTGCTCGACGGCACCGACTTCCTGACGCGCGCGTGGTGGCTCGTGATCTTCCCGGTGGGCGCCATCACGCTCACGGTCGGTTCGGCGCTGGTGCTCGCCGACCGGCTCCGCGTCGCCATCGCCGGCGAGGAGCGTGCGCGGTGAGCGCGCTGCTGACGGTCGAGGGCCTGCACATCGACGCCTCGAGCGCCCGCGAGCACGCGCCGGTTCCGATCCTGCGCGACGTCACATTCTCGCTGCGACCCGGCGAGACGGTCGGCCTGCTCGGCGCGAGCGGCAGCGGCAAGACGACGCTCGCCCTCGCGCTGATGGCCCTGCTGCCCGATGCCCTGACGGCACGCGGTCGCGTCTACTTCGAGGGCCACGAACTGCTGACGGCGTCGCGCGGCGCACGCCGCACGCTGCGCAGCCGCCGCGTCTCGATGGTCTTCCAGGAACCGCTCTCGGCGCTGAATCCGCGCCAGCGCATTGGCCCCCAGGTGGCCGAGGTGGCGCTCGCGCACGGGGAGCGGGATGCGTCGCGGGCCCGGCGGGCGGCCCTGGCGATGCTCGATCGCGTCGGCCTTGCCGACGCCCATCAGTGTGCGCAACGCTACCCGCACGAGCTCTCGGGCGGCGAACGGCAGCGCGTCCTGCTCGCCCTGGCGCTCCTGCTCGATCCGGCCTTGCTCATCGCCGACGAACCGACCTCGGCGCTCGACGTGACGGTGCAGGCGCAGGTGCTGCAACTCCTGCGCGCGCAGCAGCGCGAGCGCGGAATGGCGCTGCTGCTCGTCAGCCACGACCTCGGCGTCATCGCCACCGCCTGCGAGCGGACGCTGGTGCTGCACGAGGGTCGCCTCGTCGAGGATGCGCCGACGCGGCAGCTGCTCGGCTCACCCGAGCACGCCCAGACGCGCGCGCTCGTGAATGCCGTGCGGCCCGCGGGAGCGCACCGATGAGCGCGCTGCTCGAGGTGCGCGACCTCGTGGTCGAGTACGCCGCACGCGGATCTCGCGCGCGCGCCGTGGATGGCGTCTCGCTCGACGTCGAGCGCGGCGAAACTCTCGCCCTCGTGGGCGAATCGGGGAGCGGCAAGACAAGCCTGGTCCGTGCCATTGTGCGCCTTGTTCCCGCCGTCGGACACGTGCGCTTCGATGGCGCGGATGTGTTGTCCCTCGCGCCGAGGGAACTCGCGGCATTCCGCCGGCGCGCGCAGATCGTCTTCCAGGATCCCAAGGCATCCCTTGATCCGCGCATGCGCGTGGGCGACATCGTGCGCGAGGGCATCGACATTCATCGCCTGGCGCCGCGCGACGCGGCGGACCTCCGCGTCGCCCGCCTGCTCGGAGAGGTCGGGCTCTCCGCTGCCGATGCCACCCGATATCCGCATGAGTTCTCGGGCGGTGAGCGCCAACGCATCGCCATCGCCCGTGCGCTCGCCGTGGAGCCGGAGTTCCTCGTCCTCGACGAGGCGGTCTCCGCGCTCGACGTTCTCGTGCGTGCCCAGGTGCTCGACCTCCTGGCGCGGCTGCAGGCCGGACGGGCGCTGACCTACCTGTTCATCGCGCACGACCTCGCGGTCGTCGAACGCATCGCCACGCGCGTCGCGGTCATGCAACGGGGACGCCTGGTCGAGGTCGCGCCCACGGCCGCGCTGTTCGCTGCCCCATCGTCGAGCGCCGCGCAGGCGCTCCTCGCCGCCATCCCGCGCATTCCCTGGTAGCCGCGCACCACCGCGCCGGCCATCACTGCCCAGCAAAAAAGCGAAACGGCGGCCCGAAGGCCGCCGTTCGCATCTGCCATCCGCCATCAGCCATCCGCCATCAACGATCAGCCCTCAGCCTGCGTCGCCTACTTCACCCCGTGCATTAGCTTCTGCACCTTCGGCGCCGCCACGAGCAGGATCAATCCCGCAATCGACAGCGCCCAGAAGCCGAACGTGTAGCCGCTGAGCGCGGAGGCCGTCGTCATCCCGGTCGCGCCGCTGACTTCGCTGGCGAAGATGCCCGACAGGTTGTTGCCGATGCCCGTCGAGAGGAACCAGCCGCCCATGCCGAGGCCGACCAGCTTCACCGGCGCCAGCTTGGTGACCATCGACAGCCCGATGGGCGACAGGCAGAGCTCGCCGATCGACTGGATCAGGTAGACCGCGACCAGCGTCCAGAATGGAATCTTGTTGTCGGCGCCCAGCAGGCTCGACAGCGCATACATCAGCAGCAGGAACGCGAGGCCGTTGAAGATCAGGCCGAGGCCGAACTTCCGCGGGATCGACGGATTGGCATTCACCTTCGCGAGCGCCACCCAGACCCACGCGACGATCGGCGCGAACAGGATGATCGCCACCGCGTTCACGCTCTGGAACCAGCCGGTCGGGAACGTCCACGAGCCGAACTGGCGGTTCACGATCTGGTCGGCCAGGAACGTGAACGAGCTGCCGGCCTGCTCGAAGAACATCCAGAACATGATGTTGAAGACGAAGATCAGCAGCATCGCGATGGTCTTGTCGCGCGCCACCGCGCCTTCACGGATCCCCTCGAGCAGCAGCATCGCCGAGAGACCCAGGAACATCGCGGTGAGCACCCACTGCAGGTTCTTGCCGCCCACGGCGAGCAGCATGTAGACGACCGGCACGCACAGCGCCGCGCCGATGGCCACGTAGATCACGCGCATCCGGTTCTGCTGGTCCGCCGTCGGCGCGCCGATCCCCTGCAGCTGGCGCCGGCCGATGTAGAACCAGACCAGCGAGATCAGCATGCCGATGCCGGCCGTCAGGAAGACCACCTTGTACGCGGGCATCGCGTCGGTGCCGAACATGTTCTCGGCCAGCCAGCTCGTGAGCAGCGGCGAGAGGAACGCGCCGGCGTTGATGCCCATGTAGAAGATCGTGAAGCCCGAATCGCGGCGCTCGTCGCCCTGCGAATAGCACTTGCCGACGATCGTCGAGATGTTCGGCTTGAACAGCCCGTTGCCGACCACGATGGTGGAGAGGCCGAGCTTGAAGATCGTCGGGTCGGGCAGCGTGATCAGGAACAGGCCCGTCGCCATGAAGACGGCCCCCGTCAGGATCGAACGCTGGTAGCCGATCACCTTGTCCGCGACGTAGCCGCCGAAGATGGCCACCGCATACACGAGCGCGAGGTAGGACCCGTAGGTCAGGTTCGCCTCGGCCTGCCCCGTGGGCGAGCCGCCGTGGAACTGGGCCACGATATACAGCACCAGCGCCCAGCGAATGCCGTAGAACGCGAAGCGTTCCCAGAACTCCGACATGAAGAGCATCCACAGGGGCTGCGGATGGCCCATCAGCTGCTTGAACTCCGGGAGGACCGTGCCGTCCCGGTTCGTATCGGCTCCACCACTCATGCGTCTTCTCCAAGAATTGGGAAGGGCGTTGAACGTGACGTCACAGGGCCGCCGACGCGGTTTTCGCGCGCCTTCGCGGATGGTTTTATGTAGCGGTTGGGGAGCCGTTCGTCAAACAGATTCCGGTGCCGCGTGGGGCGGCCGCATGGCCCCGTCGCGACGGCGCGTCTACGGCTGCCCCATCCGGCGCTTGAGCTCCTCGAGCCGCGCCGCGGCGTCGGCATCCTTGGCCTCGCGCGCCGCCTGGCGCTTGAGCGAGTCGAGCTGCGCATTGAGCGCGCCGTCATCGGGCAGTCCGAGCTCGGCGTCGCTGGGTTCGCGCGACGTGCCCGCCGGCGCGCCGCCGCCCCCGACACTGCCCGCGCCCGCCGCCGCGGCCTTCAGCTGAGTCAGCATCTCGTCGTAGTCACGCCGCGCCAGCGCCGCCTCGGCTTCCTGCGCCTCGAGCTTGCGCTCCAGGACGGCGATGCGCTCGCGATGCTGGACCTCGAACTTCTCGGCGATCGCCACCGTCTCCGCATCGTTGATGCCGGCGGCCAGTCCCCGGCGACGCGCGACCGTCTCGAGTCCCTGCCGTTCCACCTCGAGCTTGCGGCGCGTCACCTCGACGCCTTGCTCGAGATCCTCGACGCCGAGCTTCGCCGAGACGAGCGCCTGCTTCATGTCGTGGATCACGGCGCGCCGGTCGCTGGGATTCACGCGGCCGCCGAGCAGATCGGCGATGGTGGTCTTGAGGGATTCGAACACGGGCAGGCGGGAAACGGTTCTGGAGCGCGGCGCGCCGGGCACTCCGGAGCGCCATTCAGTCCACACTACGTTACTGCAATCGGACGGTTGCGCCCAATGGCCCGCTAGCGTGGCCGACGCGCCACGACCTGCACCACCGCACTGCGCCCGTCGTGAAACACCCCCTCGCGCACGGGCCGTTCGGTCTCCACGGCATGCAGCATTTCAAGGCCCGCGAGCTCGTCGCGCAGCAACGCGAGGGTGGGCATCATCTGCGGATCCGACGGACCACCGGTCCCCAGCGCCAGCTGCGCCGGGGTGTACGCCTCCAGCACGAAGACGCCCCCCGGCACGAGCCCGCGCACCACCTGCGCGTGCACGCGCTGCCTCAGCGATGGTGGCAGGTGGCAGAAGATCGAAACGATCCCCTCCCACGCGTCGGGCGTGATGACGAACTCCGCGAGATCCGCGGTGATGGTCTCGATGACCACCCCACGGGTCTCGGCCAGCGCATGCGCCTTGGCAAGCCCCACGGGTGACGCGTCGACCGACGTCACCGCCTGCCCGAGCGTCGCGAGAAAGACCCCGTTGCGTCCTTCTCCGTCGCCCAGCGAGAGGACGCGACCGCGCGGAATCTGCGCGGCGCTCCCGGCGAGGAAGTCGTTGGGCTCGGTGCCGTACGCATAGCCCGGAGCGCTGTACCGTTCGTTCCACATACCTGCACGATACCACACAGGAGGCGCGGCGCAGAGGGGGCGCATAGTTTCCCTGCATGCCGTCACGCCTCGTCGCCCTGTCTTCCTCCTCCAAACCGGCCGCTGCCGAAGGGCAGTACGCGCGGGTCGGCGTCAACGAAGCCTACGTGCGGGCCATCCAATCCGTCGGCCTTGTCCCGCTGATCGTTCCGCCGTCGCTCTCGCCGGACGCGGCGGCGTCAGTCGTCGCCCAGGTGGCGGGGGTGGTGCTGTCGGGCGGAGAGGACGTCGATCCCGCCTGCTACGGCGTTGAACGGCATCCGCTGACGCAGGACGCACACGCCGGCCGCGACGCCACGGAGATCGCGCTCGTCCACGCCGCGCGCCGCGCGAAGCGCCCGGTCCTTGGCATCTGCCGCGGCCTCCAGCTGTTCAACATCGCCCTCGGCGGCACGCTGGTGCAGGATCTGGCGTCGGAACGGCCGAGTGACATCGTGCACCCCCGCGAAGCGGCGCGCACGCAGCGGGTGCATGCCGTCGAGATCGTCGAGGGAACGCGGCTCGCGCGCGCCACGGGGGCGCGGCGAATCGACGTCAACACGCTCCACCATCAGGCGGTGGACCGCCTGGCCTCGGGCTTGCGAGTCACGGCCCTGGCCACCGACGGCGTGATAGAGGCTTGCGAAACGACCGACGACTGGTGGGTCATCGCCGTGCAATGGCATCCGGAGGAACTGATCGATGATCAGGCTCCGTGGGATCGTGCCATCTTCGAGGCCTTTGCGACGGCCTGCGCGACGGACGGGGCGACAGCTTAGCAGCTGCCGGGTGCGGGTTCCCGCGTCCATTTGCACGTCGCCGCGCCTGTGCCCCTGCCCCCGGTTCGCCATATTCTAGGCGTGCGCATTCTTCATCTGGACAGCGGCCGCCACTGGCGCGGCGGCCAGCGGCAGGTCTTCCTGCTCGCCGCGGCGCAGCGGGAGCGCGGTCTCGAGCCGCTCGTCGTCGCCGCGCCGCATTCACCGCTGGCCGGCCGGCTGAAGACCCAGGGCATCGCGAGCGCCGCCGTCGCGATGCGCGCCGATTTTGACCTCATCGCCATGCGCCGCGTGCGCCGGCTCGTCTCGCGCTGGCGCCCTGACGTCGTCCACGCGCACGATGCACGGGCGCACGCCATCGCGCTCGGCGCGACCATCGGCGTGGACGTGCCGCTGCTCGTCACGCGACGGGTCCCCTTCGTCCCCCGCGGGCGCGTCAAGTACGGACGGCGCGTGACGCACTTCATCGCCATCAGCCAGGCCGTGGCGCGAGCGCTGCAGGAAGGAGGCGTCGACGCGAATCGCTGCACCGTCGTCTACTCCGGCGTCCCCACACCGACGGTTAGCCATCCGCGAGACTGGCGGCGCGAAGCGGGATGGCCCGCGGACGTGCTCATCTGCGGTGTCGTCGGCGCGATGACTGCAGAGAAGGGCGTGGCTCAACTCCACCAGATCGCGCAGCGCCTCACCCCGGACGTTCGCAATCGCCTCCGGCTGGTCCTGCTCGGCGGCTCGGCCGTGGGTGCCGACACGTTCGGCGGCATCGCCGCCTATCGCGCCGGATTCGTGGACGCCATTCACAACGCCATGGCGGGGCTCGACATGCTCTGGCACCCCTCGGGTGCCGAGGGCCTCGGCACTGCCGTGATTGACGCGATGGCGCTCGGCGTCCCGCCGGTGGCGTTCGCGACGGGTGGGTTGGCCGAGCTCGTGGAACCCGGCCAATCCGGACTGCTCGCGCCGTCGGGTGACGTCGCGGCGTTTGCGAACGAAGTCGTTCGCCTGACCACCGATGACGCTCTGCGGCGCGCGTTGGCCGCCGGCGGCCGCCAGCGCGCGGCTCAATTTGGCGTCGCGCGCATGGTCGACGGCACGGCCGCGGTGTATGACACCCTATTGGCGGCCCGCGCCCTCCGCCTGGCGCAGACCACCGGGTAGGCGCCTCCGGCGCCGTTCCGGTTATCTTGTAGGTTCATCTTCCTCCCCCTGCCCCCTCCCGACGCCCGTGCTCTACATCTGCATCCCGTCCCGCAACGAGGCGCCCACCATTGGCGTCCTGCTGTGGCGCATCCGGAAGGTCTTCCGGGAGTTCTCGCGCGAGTACGAGATCCTCGTCTACGACGACGCGAGCACGGATGAGACGTCGGCGGTGCTCGAGCCCTACCACACGGTGCTCCCCCTCACGGTCATCCGCGGCGAACGGCAGGTGGGCTACGCCCGCGCCGTGGATGCGCTCTTCCGGGCCGCAGGCCAGCGGACACGCTACCCGCGACGCGATGCCGTGGTGCTGATGCAGGGCGACTTCACCGACCAGCCCGAGCAGTTGCCCGAGCTGATCAAGCGCTTCGAGGGCGGCGCCGACGTGGTCGTCGCCGAGTCGGCCGCGGTGCCGACCGCACCAACGGCCGTGCGCAAGCTCGCCACATGGGCGCGTCGCGTCGCGAAGCTCTGGCCGGTGCGCGCGCATCTCAGCATCGGCGGCGTGGCCGACCCGTTCGGCACCTATCGCGTCTTCCGCATCACCGTCGTGCGCGACGTGGTGCGCGCCGCCGGCGAGGCGCCGGTGACCGAGGGGCCGGTCCGCGTCGCGAACCTCGAGCTGCTGCGGCGCGCGGCGGCGCTTGCGCGCCGGGTCGAAGCGGTGTCCGTGGAGCCACGCTACGATCTCCGGCCGCGCGCAACGCGTGTGCAGCTCTGGCCGGACCTCAAGGCAATCCTTCGCGCCGGCTGGGCGGCCCGGAAGCGGCGCGCCGTCGCCGCGGCGTGACGCGCTTGCGTTCCGCGCCAGCGAAGGCGCGCGCCGCGGTCGGCCGCGCGGCGCGCGCCTTCGCTGGCGCGCTCGCGCTGCTCGCCACGCCGCTCTCGGCCCAGGACGGCGCGCTGCCGCCCTCCCCCGCGAAGGTGCCGTGGAGCATCGGCGAACGCTTTGGCTACGATGTCCGCTTCGGCTTCATCAAGGCCGGCAGCGGCGAGATGGCCATCATGGGCATCGAGTCCGTGCGTGGCCGCCCGGCGTGGCACGGCCGCTTTACCGTGCACGGCGGCTACCTCGCGCTGCGCGTGGACGACGTCCTCGAGACGTGGATGGATGTCTCCACCCTGTCCTCGCTCCGCTTCGCGCAGGACTTCAAGGAGATCGGCCGCGAACGCCAGAAGACCTTCGAGATCTTTCCGGAGCGCAAGGCGTACCTGCAGCTCGGCAAGATCGAGAAGCCGTCGGTGGCCGATCCCCTCGACGACGGGTCGTTCCTCTACTTCATCCGCACAGTGCCGCTCGTCGTTGGCGCGTCGTACGAGTTCAATCGCTACTTCATCCCCGACCGCAACCCGGTGCGGATCCGCGTCCTGCGTCGCGAGCGCGTCCAGGTGCCGGCCGGCACGTTCGACTGCATCGTGCTGCAGCCCATCATCAATGCCAAGGGCATCTTCTCCGAGAACGGACAGGCGGAAGTCTGGCTGACCGACGACGAGCGGCGCATCATGGTGCAGATGAAGTCGAAGCTCCCGTTCGGATCGCTGAACCTCTATCTCCGCACGATGTCCGTCCGCCCCGCTCCGGAGTCCTCCAAGTGAGTTCGCCTCGCGAAGCCGACCTGTCGAAGGTGCGCACCATTCCGGTGGCCGGCCGCCCCAACAAGGTGACTGCGGGCGAGTTCGCCGTGCCGCCCGGCGACGAGCGCTCCTTCGGCGCCTTCGTCCGCGCCCTGCCGGACGTCCTCAAGGCCGGCGATTTTCGCCGCGTGGTGGAGGCGGTCGTGCACGCGCACCGCGCCAAGCGCGCCGTCATCGTCATGCTCGGCGGGCACGTGGTGAAGACCGGCATCGGCCCGCTGCTCGTGGACCTGATGCGCCGCGGCGTCATCACCGATCTGGCCATGAACGGGTCGGCCGCCATTCACGACTACGAGATCGCGCGCTTTGGCGCGACGAGCGAGGACGTGGCGGCCGGGTTGCGCGATGGCACGTTCGGCATGGCCGAGGAGACGGGGCGCGGGCTGAATGACGCCTTCGTGCGAGGGTCTGCCGAGGGATGGGGGATGGGCGAAAGCGTGGCGCGCGCCCTCGCCGCCGAACCTGCCCTGGCGCATCCGGAACTCAGCATCATCCGGCAGGCGCACCAGCTCGGCGTCGGCGTGACCGTCCATGCCGCGCTCGGCGCGGAAATCATCCACCAGCATCCCGCCGCGAACGGCGCCGCGATTGGCGACACCAGCCACCGCGATTTCCGCCGGCTCGCCGCCAGCATCGAACGGCTGCACGACGGCGGCGTGGTGCTCAACTGCGGCAGCGCGGTCATCATGCCCGAGGTCTTCCTCAAGGCGCTGACCGTTGCACGCAACCTGAATGCGGGCCAGCCGACCGGCTTCGTGACGTGCGACATAGACATGCAGCGTCACTACCGTCCGCACGTCAACGTCGTGCAGCGCCCCACGCTGGCGGGTGGCGCTGGCTACGAACTGACTGGCCACCACGAGCTGATGCTCCCCTTGCTGACCTGGGCGATCGTCGACGCGTTGGGATAGGAGTGCGGGGGGCGGGGGGCGGGGGGCGGGGGCTTGGTGAGGGGGGGGAGGAGTGTGGAGAGGGGGAAAGAGTACGGGGCGCCATCCATTCGGAGTGCGCCCCGTCTGCCATCTGCCTTCCGCCATCTGCCATCACCCGCCCAGCGAACTTGGGCTCGCGTCTACTTGGTGAATTGCTCCTCGATCTTCTTCGCCGTCTCCGGCATGAAGATGCGGAGGATCAGGTAGATGATCGCACCGACGATGGCGATGCGAATCGCCCACGCCAGAAGGACCCAGAGCAGCGCGAACAGGAAACCGAAAAGGCCGAAGAAGACCTTCAGCAGGAACAGGCCAACCAGGGCCAGGGCGCCAATTCCAAAGATGGTGCGAAGCATGAGATCCTCGTCGCGGGTGCTGTAGGCCATACGCGCCAGGGTACGCAGAGGTTTCGGGCTGCTGGAACGAACTCGCCGCCGTCCGGCCGGCGCCCGGTCCAAGACCGCAGTCGACCGACACGCGCTCCGTACCAGACCGCAGCCTTCCGATCGCCTGTTGTTGCACTCAGAACCTCTATCTGCAGCGCCATTACGTCCATGTTGTGATAACCGTTAAAGACTATTTTAACAGTTACTAATGCTGGCTTCCGCCCGGCCACTCCACTAGGTTCATCATCCCTACCCCGACTGCCGGGGCGCGGGCCCCTCTCGCCGACTGGAGCATGAGCGAGCATCTGTACCAGATCATGGGCCGGCATCGGGCCGAACCACTCCCCGATCGGAAGCCGTCCTGGCTGAAAGTGAAGGCGCCGGGTGGAGGCAACTACCTCCATCTGAAGACCCTCATGCGCGACCTCAAGCTCAACACGGTCTGCGAGGAGGCTCATTGCCCGAATGTCGGCGAGTGCTGGCAGCACGGCACGGCCACCTTCATGATCCTCGGCGACGTCTGCACGCGGAACTGCGCCTACTGCGCCGTGGCCCATGGCCGACCGCCGAAGTTTGACCCCGCCGAGCCGTCGCGCGTGGCGGAGGCGGCCCGCAAGATGAACCTTCGGCACGTCGTGCTCACCTCCGTGGACCGCGACGATCTCCCCGATTTCGGGGCGTGGGCCTTCGCCGAGACCGTCCGCCAGATCAAGGCCGACAACCCGTCCACCTCGGTGGAAGTGCTCGTCCCGGATTTTCAGGGCAACGAAGATTCCATCCGCACCGTTCTCGAGGCGGGGCCGGACATCTACAACCACAACACCGAGACGGTGCCGCGCCTCTACAAGAAGGCGCGCCCGGGCGGCCGTTACGAGCGCGTGATGGAGATCTTCCGCACCTCCAAGCGCCTCGCGCCGGACATTCCCACCAAGACGGGCGTCATCGTCGGCATGGGTGAGACCAACGAGGAGATCGTCGAGGTCATGAAGGACCTGCGGCGCGTCGACGTCGACATCCTCACCATCGGGCAGTATCTGCGCCCCTCCAACGACCACATCGAGCTCGACCGCTACGTCACCCCCGCCGAGTTCCGCTGGTTCTACGACCAGGGGATGGCGCTCGGCTTCCGGCACGTCGAATCGGCCCCGCTGGTCCGCTCCAGCTATCACGCCTGGGAGCAGGTCCAGGCGGCCGGCGTCTGATCCCCAATCACCTCATGGCAACCAAGAAGAAGACTGCCGCCAAGGGCGCGCCGTGCGCGGTTCGCACCGCCGGCGATCCGGCGCTCGACCGTGAACTGCTGCACTCGATGCTCCTCCAGCGCCGCTTCGAGGAGAAGACGGGAGAGGCGTACGCCCTCGGCAAGATCGGCGGCTTCTGCCACCTCTACATCGGGCAGGAAGCCGTCTCCACCGGCATCATCGGACAGCTGCGCCCCGATGATTACGTGATCGGCACGTACCGCGACCACGGCCAGGCGCTCGCGCGCGGCGTCACCCCGCGCGCGGTCATGGCCGAGCTGTTCGGCCGCATCGACGGCTGCTCGCACGGCAAGGGCGGCTCGATGCACCTGTTCGACCGCCAGACGAACTTCCTCGGCGGGCACGGCATCGTCGGCTCGCACGTGCCGATCGCCGCCGGTGTCGGCTTCGCCATCAAGTACCGCGGCGGCGACCAGGTCTGCGTCTGCTTCATGGGCGACTCGGTGGTGAACATCGGCGCGTTCCACGAAGCGCTCAACATGGCCGCGCTGTGGAAGCTCCCCGTGCTCTTCGTCATCGAGAACAACCGGTACGGCATGGGCACCTCCGTCGAGCGCGCGGCGGCCGTCGACGACCTGTCCAAGCGCGCCGACGGCTACACGGGCATGGACGGCATCGTCATCGACGGCATGGATGTGCACGCCGTCCGCGAAGCGGCCTGCAAGGCGATCGAGCGCGCGCGCACCGAGTCGCGCCCGTCGCTGCTCGAAGTGCGCACGTACCGGTATCGGGGACACTCGATGTCCGACGCGGTGAGCGGCACGTACCGCAGCAAGGACGAGCTGGACGAGTACCAGGCGTACGATCCGGTCTTCTCCCTGCGCGACGCGATGGTGCTGGCCAGCACGCTGACCGTGGCCGAGTGGGAGGCGATGGAGGCGGAGATCACCCACATCGTGCAGGACGCGTGGGACTTCGCGGACGCCAGCCCGGAGCCGCCGCCGGCGGCGCTGTACGAGGACGTCCTCGTGGACACGACGAGCTGACCATGCCAATCATCACGTACCGCGAAGCCCTCAATCAGGCGCTGCGCGAAGAGATGGCCCGCGACGACCGCGTCTACATCATGGGCGAGGAAGTCGGCGTCTATAACGGGGCCTACAAGGTTTCCAAGGGACTGCTCGAGGAGTTCGGCGAGAACCGTGTCGTCGACAGCCCCATCGCCGAGCTCGGCTTCGCCGGCATCGGCGTCGGCTCCGCGATGGCCGGCCTGCGCCCCGTCATCGAGTTCATGACGTGGAACTTCGCCCTGTTGGCCATCGACCAGGTGGTCAACTCCGCCGCGAAGATGCTCTACATGTCGGGCGGCCAGTTTCCCGTCCCGATCGTCTTCCGCGGGCCCAATGGCGCAGCGCTGCAGCTCGGCGCGCAGCACTCGCAGGCCTTCGAGAGCTGGCTGGCGCACATCCCCGGCATCAAGGTCGTCGTCCCCGGCACGCCGTACGACGCCAAGGGACTCCTGAAGAGCGCCATTCGCGACGACAACCCGGTGGTGGTGCTCGAGGGCGAGATGCTCTACAACACCAAGGGCGAGGTGCCCGACACCGAGTACCTGGTTCCGCTCGGCGTGGCCGACGTCAAGCGCGAAGGCAAGGACTGCTCGATCATCACGAGCGGCAAGATGGTGCTGGTCGCCATGCAGGCGGCCGACCAGCTGGCAAAGGAGGACATCCACATCGACGTGGTGGACCTCCGCACCATTCGCCCCATGGACGTCGAGGCCATCTACGCGTCGGTGCGCAAGACGCAGCGCGCGGTGGTGGTCGAGGAAGGATGGGAGATCTGCGGCATTGGCGCGCAGGTGGTGGATTTCATCCAGCGCGACTGCTTTGATCACCTCGACGCGCCCGTGCTCCGCGTGCATCAGGCGGATGTCCCGATGCCGTACGCCAAGGGGCTCGAGAAGATCGCCAAGCCCGACGTCGCCAAGACCATCGCGGCAGTCAAGCAGGTGATGTACCGGACGTAGGATCTCCCGTCCTCCGTCTTCCGTCTACCGTCACTCACCGACGACACGAGTCTTATGGCAACGAAGATCTTCATGGAAGCGCTCTCTCCCACCATGGAAGAGGGCCGCCTCGTCAAGTGGAACATTCCCGAGGGCGCCGCCGTGAAGTCGGGCGATGTCCTCGCCGAAGTCGAGACCGACAAGGCCGTGATGGAGCTCGTGGCGCGCGGCGACGGCGTGCTGCGCAAGCAGCTCGTGGCCGAGGGCGTCACGGCGCCCGTCGGATCGCTGGTGGGTGTCATTGCGGGTGCGGACGAGGACATAGCGGCGCTCGTGGCTGGCGCTGGCGCGGCACCTGCCGCGGTGGCTCCTGCCGCTGCGGTTCCTGCCGCGCCGGCCGCCGCCCCGGCGCCGGCCGCTGTCCTGGCCGCCGCTCCGGCTCCGGCGGCCCCCTCGGCCGTGGCGGGCGCCGTCAGCACCAAGAGTTCACCGCTCGCGCGGCGTCTCGCGCGCGAGAGCGGCCTCGACGTCGGCGCCATCCCCGGCTCCGGCCCCGGCGGCCGCGTCATCAAGCGCGACATCGAGGCGGCGATGGCCGGCGGCGCTTCCGCCATCAGCCGTCCGTCATCCGCCGTCTCCGCCGCCGACTACACCGATCAGCCGCTCACCCAGATCCGCAAGACCATCGCCAGGCGCCTCGGCGAAAGCATCGGCCCGATCCCGACGTTCTACCTGACCGCCGAGTTCGACCTGACCCGCGTTGTCGAGATGCGCGCGCAGGCCGCCGCGCTCGGCGAGGACTTCAAGGTGTCCGTCAACGACATCCTCCTGAAGGCCGTCGCCACGGCGCTCGCCGCGCACCCCGAGGTCAATGCGCACTGGCTTGGCGACAAGATTCGCTACTTCAACCGCGTGCACCTCGGCATGGCCGTGGCCACGGATGACGGACTCATCGTTCCGGTGATCTTCGACGCCGACCGGAAGGGACTGCGCGAGATCTCCGTCGAGTCGCGCGACCTCGCCAAGAGGGCGCGTGAGCGCAAGCTCACGCCCGAGCAGTACACCGGCTCGACCTTCTCGGTGTCCAACCTCGGGATGATGCAGATCGACCAGTTCACGGCGATCATCAACCCGCCCGAGTGCGGCATCCTCGCCATCGGCGCCATCGAGGACACGCCCGTGGTGGTGGACGACGCCATCGCGGTGCGCAAGCGCCTGCGCGTGACGATGAGCTGCGACCACCGCGTGATCGACGGCGCGGTGGGCGCGCGCTTCCTGCAGACGCTGCGGCGGATGCTGGAGAACCCGCTGATGCTGGTCTTCTAGAGATCGCGGAAAGCGGATGGCCGCTGGCGGACTCCGCCCTTCTGCCATCCGCCACCCGCCATCTGCCATCACTATCCGAGCGCCCCATCTCTCCCATCATATAGAGCACTCCCATGGCAAACTTCGATGTGATTTTCTTGGGCGGCGGCCCGGCGGGCTACGTCGGCGCCATCCGCGCGGCCCAGCTTGGCTTGACCGTCGGTGTCATCGAGCGCGAGGGACTCGGCGGCACGTGCGTGCTCTGGGGATGCATCCCGGCCAAGGCGCTGCTCGAGTCGTCGCACATTGCCAACCGGCTCAAGCACGCGGCCGAATTCGGCGTGAAGGTCGGCGACATCACGCTCGACTATGGCGTGGCGATGAAGCGCTCGCGCGATGTTTCCATCAAGAACTCCAAGGGCGTCGAGTTCCTCTTCAAGAAGAACAAGGTCACCTGGATCAAGGGCACGGGCGTCATCGGCGCCGGGAAGACGGTCAAGGTCTCGACCGCCGACGGCAAGACGGAGACGCACACGGCCGCCAAGGCGCTCATCATCGGCACCGGCTCGCGCGTGAAGGGCCTGCCGCAGGCGGGGCTGGAGCTGAACAAGACGACGGTGATCTCGTCGGACGAGGCGCTGG
Source organism: Gemmatimonadaceae bacterium (assembly GCA_036504815.1). NCBI lineage: Bacteria > Pseudomonadati > Gemmatimonadota > Gemmatimonadia > Gemmatimonadales > Gemmatimonadaceae > Gemmatimonadaceae bacterium. The sequence continues at coordinate 22,415 of DASXUN010000015.1, forward strand.
TGCTCGAGAAGGCCCCCAAGACGCTCGCCGTCGTCGGCGCCGGCGCCGTGGGCTGCGAATTTGCCGACGTCTTCAATGCGTTCGGCACGAAGGTGACCATCCTCGAGGTGATGCCGCGCATCCTGCCGCTCGAGGACGAGGACAGCTCGGCCGAGGTGGCGCGCTCGTTCAAGAAGCGCGGCATCGACGTCTACGCCGGCGCGAAGCTTTCGGGCGCGAAGATTGGCAAGGACAGCGTCACCCTCACCGTCGAGGCGGGGGGCCAGAAGCAGGAGCTCACGGTGGAGAAGGTGCTCGTCGCCGCCGGCCGTGCCGCGAACGTCGAGAACATCGGGCTCAAGGAAGCGGGGGTGCAGCTGACCGACCGCGGCTTCATCAAGGTGAACGACAAGCTCGAGACGACGGCCAAGGGGATCTACGCCATCGGTGACGTCGCCGGGCCGCCGATGCTGGCCCACAAGGGCGAACGCGAGGGCGTGATCGTCGCCGAGATCATTGCGGGGCATCATCACCACCCCATCAACTACGGCAACATCCCCAACTGCACGTACTGCAGTCCCGAAGTGGCGTCCATCGGCTTCACCGAGGCGCAGTGCAAGGAGAAGAAGCTCGACTACAAGGTCGGCAAGTTCCCCTTCAGCGCGAACGGCCGCGCCCGCACGGCGGGCGAGACCGAGGGCTTCGTGAAGATCATCCGCGACGCCAAGTACGGCGAGATCCTCGGCGCGCACCTCGTGGGCCCGCACGTGACGGAGATGATTCACGAACTGCTGGTCGCCCGTGAGAACGAGTTCACCGTGGAAGAGGTGGATCTCGCCATCCACGCGCACCCGACGCTCAGCGAGGCGGTCGCGGAGGCGGTGTTGGATTCGATGGGGAAGATGATACACGCGTAAGGCGTGAGAGAGACAACAGAGAAACAACAGAGAAACAACAGAGAAACAACAGAGAGACAACAGAGAGGCGCCTGCGACTTGCGGGCGCCTCTCCTTTTTCCTCTGTTTGAGCGTTGCTGCGATCGAGACCGCCGGCCGCTGCCGGGGGCCGCCAGCCATCTCCTGGAGCACGCATGTCCCCGCGTTCTTGCCGAATCGCTGTTGTGGCACTCTCCACCGTTGCGGCCTGCACCGCTACCTCCCGTCCGTCTACGCGCCCCGCGCCCGCGGCCGAGTGCTGCCTTGAGCTGGGACGCCGGGTTGCCACCGAGCAGCGCGTCGGCGCCCTGGAAAACCGTCGCTTCAACCACGCGCAATACTGGTCGGCCATCGCGCCGTCGCTGACGGCGAAGGCGCTGCGCGTGACGCCGGTCGGCGCCTCCACCCACGGCCGGCCATTGCGGGCCATCACGTTCGGCACCGGCCCCACCACCGTCTTCCTCTGGTCGCAGATGCACGGCGACGAGTCCACGGCGACGATGGCGCTTGCCGACCTGCTGGCCTGGTTCGCGCTCGCCGACACCCAGCGGGACCCGGTGCGCGACCGCCTCGCGTCACAACTCACGGTCGTGATGCTGCCGATGCTCAATCCCGACGGCGCGGAACTCTTCCAGCGCGAGAACGCCTTCGGCGTGGACATCAATCGCGACGTCCGCCGGATGTCGACGGCGGAGGCGCGCGTGCTCAAGGCGGTGCGCGATTCCATCAAGCCGCAGTTCGGCTTCAATCTCCACGATCAGAACGCCCGCACGCTGGGCCGGCCGGGCAACCAGCGTGTCGGCATCGCGCTGCTGGCCCCCGCCGCTGAGGCAACGAACAGCTTCGGTCCCGGGCGCGCCGACGCGCGGCTCGTCGCGGCGCGCATCCGGTCGGTGCTCGAACGCGAGATCCCGGGACGCGTTGCCCGCTACGACGACACGTTCAATCCGCGCGCCTTCGGTGACCTGATGCAGTCGTGGGGCACGCGCCTCGTGCTTATCGAGAGCGGGGCGCTCCCGGACGACCCGGACAAGCAGCGCCTGCGGCGCGTCAACGTCGTCGGCATTCTCAGCGCGCTCGATGCGATTGCGTCCGGCGACTTCCGCAACGAGAACGCCGATACCTACACCGCAATGCCGGTCAACAGCGGCTCGGCGGTGGACGTGGTGATCCGCGGCGCTTCGCTGGTGATGCCCGGCCAGGCACCGGCGCGCGTCGACCTCTCGTTCAACTACGACGACGCGCTGCGCCAGGGGCGTGCCCGCGTGCGCGAAGTCGGCGACCTCGATGAGGTGGTGGCGTTCGACACCGTCTCGGCCGCCGGACTGTTCATCCACCCCGCGCCGGCGATGCTGACCGAGCAGGGGGGCAAGCTGTGGCTGCGCACCGGGACGACGGTGCAGATGACCCTGCGTCGCGGACCCGACGCCGCAAGCGAACTCGTGCGGGAGTTCGGCACGCAGCCCTGACGCGGCCAGTCCGCGAGCGTCGGAGTCGGCAACCAGAAGGGCGGCGCACCATCGCGCCGCCCTCTGTTGTCTCTCTGTTGTTTGTCTGTTGTCTCTCTGTTGTTTCTCTATTTCTGAGACCTGAACAGCTTCTCATCAACCGGCTCATCGCACCGCCATTCATGGTACTCCTCGAGCTGCCGGCGCTGGCCGCCGCGGAACATCTCGACCTTCGTCGCCAGCCACCCCTTGCCGCACGGCTCGAGCGCGCCGAGGTGAATGTCGAGCGGCGGGCGCCCAGCGCCGCCGGCCAGGACGATGCGCACGACCATCAGGTGCTGATCCTCCACCCAGAACTGCGGCGAGGTGGTGTCCGCGGGACTGGAGGCACCCACAATCCAGACGGCCTGCCCCTTCCACGCCGCCGTGCGAAGCTTCGCCAGGTCGAAGCCGAGGGGCGCGAGCTGCCGGATCGTCTCGCCGACCGGCTGCACGTACGCACCCTCGATGAGTGCGAGGAACGGATTCCCGCTCGCACGCACCGCCGCGAGCGTGTCGGCGCGAATGACCCACGTCGAATCCCACGTCGAGATGGAGGCATTCCCGGCAGCGAGCGGCGCCACCGCGATGCGCAGCTGCGTGCCGCGTTCTGGCGTGTAGCGGAGCGTCTCATGCCACGTCTGCACCGTGTCGCGCCCGTCGCTCTGGCGTATGGTCGTCGTCTGGCGGAAGGCCAGCGTCTTGTACCAGTCGCCGGCGTGACGGGAGCGCATGCGGGCGATGACATCCATGCCCGACTGGGGTGGCGCACCCTGCGCGAGCAGCGCAGGGGCGAAGGCAACGGTGGCGCAGGCGGCGAAGACGCGTATCGTTCGTTTCATGGATGGCTCGGTCAGGGACTCGCTGTACGATACGCGCCTGTGTCATCGGGCGCTGTGCGCGGATGCCGTGCAACGCGTCCTGACTTTCCTGACGCCGGACGCCGTTATCTTTCCTGCGTGAACGACCGCCGCCTCCTCGTCGCCGAGCTCGGCTCCATGCCGTATGCCGACGCGCTCACGCTCCAGCGCGACGCCGCCAGGGCGCGGCTGTCCGGCGCGCTCGCCGATGATGTGCTGTTCCTCGTGCAGCATCCGCCCGTCATCACGCTCGGCCGGTCGACGAAAGCCGGCAACCTGCTCGTCTCGTCGGAGCACCTGGCGGCGCGTGGCGTCGAACTGTTCGACGTGGAGCGCGGCGGTGACGTCACCTTTCACGGGCCGGGCCAGTTGGTGGGCTATCCCATCATGAACCTCGAGCGGCATACGCAGGACCTGCACTGGTACCTGCGCCAGCTCGAGGAGGCGATGATCCGCGCGCTCGCGACGTTCGACATCGTCGCAGCGCGCAATCCCGGCAAGACCGGCGTCTGGGTGCGCGATCGCAAGATTGCGTCCATCGGCGTGCACGCGCGCCAGTGGGTGACGTGGCACGGCTTCGCGCTCAATGTCACGACCGACCTCTCGTATTTCGACCTGATGGTGCCGTGCGGCATCCAGGATGTGGTGATGACGAGTGTCGAGCGTGAACTGCTCGATGCGGCCACGGGCCCGTGCCTCGCGCCGTCGCCGGCGCTCTTCGAGGACGTTCGCGAGCGCACCGTCGCCGCGTTCTGTTCCCTCTTCGCCCTGACACCAGAGCCCGCCGACCTGGCGGCGCTGCGGACAACCATCGCGTCATGATGCGCCGCGCCTGCCTTCTCGCGCTCGTCCTCTCCGCCTGCGGCCGCGGCACGCCGCCCGCCACCCTGCCCGAACCCGTCGCGCCACCGGCGCCGCTGCCCCGCGCGGCCGAGCCCCGGTCGTATGCAGCGCTCGACACGGGCCCCGTGCGCGTGAACATATTGCTCGCCACGACGCGGCGTTCGCAGCCGAGCGATCGCCCGGGGCTTCGCTTCGGCCCCGAGGACGGCGACTCGCTGCAGTTCGCCGCCGTCAGCGTGAACGTCCCGTCGTACCGCGTGCGCGGCACCGGGGATCTTCCCCGCCCCGGCACCCTGCGCGACAACGCGCTCACGTACCGTCCCGACCCGCAACGCGACTTCTTCGTCACGACCACGATTCCGGTGGATAGCGCGCGCTTCGTGCAGCGGCTCGCCGCCGACCTCGCGACCACGCGCTCGCGCGACCTGCTCGTCTTCGTGCACGGCTACAACGTCTCGTTCGAGGATGCCGCCGTGCGCGCCGCGCAGGTCGCGGCCGACCTCAACTTCGACGGCACGGTCCTGCTCTTCTCCTGGCCGTCCGCCGCCTCGGTGACGGCCTACGTGCGCGATCAGCAGTCGGCCCGCAATGCGGGCTTCCAACTGCTTCGCGTGCTGCGCAACCACGCCGTGGCCGCGCAGCCGGACCGCATTCACCTGCTTGGCCACTCGATGGGTGTCGAGGTCATCGGCAAGGCGATCACGCTGACTGCCGCCACCGACTCGACGCCACGCCTGGCCGAGGTCGTGCTGGCGGCCCCCGACGTCGACTCCCGCGTCTTCCGCCGCGAGATCCTCCCGCGCCTCGCCCCGCACGCCGCGCGCATCACGCTGTACGCGTCGAGCGATGATGACGCGTTGCGCGCCTCGCGCGTCGTCAACGGCGCCGGCCGGCTTGGCCTTGGCGGCGATTCACTCGCCGTCATCGACGGCATGGACACCATCGATGCCAGCCGGGTGACCGCCGACGTGCTCGGCCATACGCTCTTCGGCAATCAGGGCTTCCTGGCCGACCTCGCCATGCTGCTCGCCGACGGCAAGGCGCCCGCGGAGCGACGGCTGCTGCCCTCGACGAAGGACGGCTTGACGTTCTACCGGTTCCGCGGCGATCGGCGCTAGCGGTCGCGCCGAGACGACGGGGGCGCCCCTCGCGTCCAGATGACCACCAGGCCGCAGTCGACGTCGGTCTGGCGGAACTGCGTCGGCACTTCGGACGGCCCCCGGAAGATCTCGACCGCCTCGATCGCGTCGGGCGTGAGGTCGTCGATCGAGAAGATGTCCGACGACAGGAAGTGTCCGTCCACATAGAACTGCAGCGGGCACTCCGCGCCCGGCGTCTTGCGCAGGCGCACCGGCGTCGCGGCCCGTCGCGTCGTCACCAGTCTCGTGGCGCCCTGCGTGCTGGTGACCACCTGGATGCCAATGACGCCCCGGAAGATGTCGAGGCTCGACTGCGGATGCCGGCGCTCGATCTCCGCGCGCGTGATGAAGACCCCGATGCCGATCGACCGGCGCACCCAGAACTCGCGCAATCGAACGGTCGAATCCTGGCCGGCCGGCGGCGCCTGCGACGCCACGGCGTTTCCGTTCACCAGAAGTGCCAGAACAGCCGCCAGCAGGTGTCGCATCAGGGCTCCCGAGTCCGCGAACGCCGGCTTACGTCTCCAACGTCCGCGATCCCGCGGCATCCCGCAAGAATGCCGGCTGGCTTCGGTGTATATTTGGGACCGTGTCCGACGATCCCCGCCTCTATCCCAAGCGCGAACGCAGCGTCGCGCCGCGCGCCAGCGAGACCAGTGCCGCCGATGGCCTGAACGACGCCCAGCGGCGCGCGGCCACGCACGGCGACGGTCCGTTGCTCATCGTGGCGGGGGCCGGCACGGGGAAGACGCGGACGCTCGTGCACCGGGTGGGGGTGCTGCTGGAGCGCGGCGTGCGTCCCGAGCGCATCCTGCTGCTCACGTTCACGCGGCGGTCCGCGCAGGAGATGCTCGCGCGCGTCGAGCGCCTGGTCGGCAGCAGCAGCCGGCACGTGCATGGCGGCACCTTCCACGCCACGGCCCACCGGCTGCTCCGCCGCTTCGGCGAGCAGGCGGGCATTCGTCCCGACTTCACCATCATGGACCAGTCGGACGCCGAGGACCTGATGCAGTTCTCGCGCGCCCGCCTGGGCTTCGGCGACAAGAAGAAGCGCTTCCCCAAGAAGGAGACGCTGCACCACGTCTACTCGCGGCACGTCAACACCGACATCCCCGTGGGCGCGCTCTTGCGCGAGGAATACCCGCGCTTCGTCGAGTACGAGGACGACATCGCCAAGGTCTACGCCGACTACACGCAGCGAAAGCAGGAGCGCAACCTCGTCGACTACGACGACCTGCTGCTCTTCTGGGCGATGCTGCTGGAGCAGGTGCCGGCCCTCGCCGACAGGATCGCGGCGCTCTACGACCACATCCTGGTGGATGAGTACCAGGACACCAACCTGCTGCAGGCGCGCATCCTGCGCGGGATGTGCCGCACGCACCGCAACCTGACCGTGGTCGGGGATGACGCGCAGAGCATCTACTCGTTCCGCGGCGCCACCATCCGCAACATCCTCGACTTCCCGCGCGAGTTTCCGGGCACCACCATCGTCGCGCTCGAGGAGAACTACCGCTCCACACAGCCGATCCTCGACACCTCCAACCAGCTGATCTCCCGCGCCGGCGAACGGTACACGAAGAGCCTGTACACGAAGCGCACCGGTGGCGACCGGCCCTGGCTCGTCACCGCGCAGGACGAACCGACGCAGACCCGCTTCGTCGTGGACCGCCTGCTCGAACTGCACGAGGAGGGAATTCCGCTGCGCGAGATCGCGGTCCTCTTCCGGGCCGGATACCACAGCGCCGACCTCGAGATCGAGCTCACCGCGCGCAACATCCCGTTCGACAAATGGGGCGGCCTCAAGTTCCTCGAGGCGGCGCACGTCAAGGACGTGCTCGCCTTCCTGCGCGTCCTCGAGAACCCGCGCGATGAAGTCAGCTGGTATCGCCTGCTCCTCCTGATGCCCGGGATCGGCGAGGTGACGGCGCGTCACGCCATGGAAGTGATGGCCGAGCACGCGTGGAACCATTCCGCCTTCGGGCAATTCACCCCGCCGCCGCGCGCCCGCGCCGCGCATCAGGCGCTGGTCTCGCTGCTGGATGGCCTGCGCACCGGCACGTTTGACGAGGACGGGGCGGTGGCCCGCGAGATCGCCCGCGTGCGCGTGCTGTACGACGACATCCTGCGCGAGAAATACGACCGTCCCGATCCGCGGCTCGCCGACCTCGACCAGCTTCAGGTGATCGCCGGCGGCTACCCCAGCCGCGCCGCCTTCCTGAGCGCGCTCGCCCTCGAGCCGCCGCAGGGCACGCAGGACTTGGGCTTCGGCTCGGACAGAGAGGACGACACCCTCGTGCTCTCCACCGCGCACAGCGCCAAGGGGCGCGAGTGGGATGCCGTTTTCGTCATCTGGGCAGTGGACGGATACTTTCCGCTCTCACGCGCGCTCGGCAGCGACGAGCAGATCGACGAGGAGCGGCGCCTGATGTACGTGGCGCTCACCCGCGCGCGCAATCATCTGGCGGTGTCGTATCCGCTGAATGTCTACGACACGCGCCGCGGCGCCGATTACACGTTGGACCAGGTCTCGCGGTTCCTCGATCGCGGTGTGCGCGCCACCATGCAGCGCATCGTCGCGGAACCGCCAATTGGCGAACTACCGCCCCCCGATGCGAAAGCTCCACCGGTCGTGGACCTGCGAGCGCTCCTGCGCGGCAAGTTCAGCAGCTAACCTCGTCCGCCCCCCGCACCCCGCCCCCCGCACCACACCCTGTTCCCTGCCCCCTGCACCTAACGCAGTGCCCGGTGCTCTCTGACAATCCGCTCGACCGTCCGCCGCAGGTCCTTCTCCTCACTCTCCCACACCGCATCGAACCGGCCGAGATCGGTCATGTACACCCGCCGTGCGAGCAGCGCCGCGTTGTCGAGCCGCACGCGTGCGGCGTACCACGTCGGGTAGGTGGTGAGCGTGGGACCAACGCTGTCCACGAGCAGCCGACGGGCCCATGCATACACACGGTCGCGCGCTTCGAGCCGTGCCGGCTTGCCTGCCGGACCCGGATGCGCGGCGTACGCGACCTCGAGCGAATCCACAACGCGCGTCCAGAACGCGCCGAGCCGCTTCTGGTCCTCCCAGCGACGATCGCAGAGCGCCGCGTTGAGCGTGTCACCCCGCGAGCGGAAGAAGGCGGCCGCGCCGCGGGCTCCCACGAAGTTCGCGAAGCTTTCGTTGAAGACCGCGGATCCGGCGGCGTAGTACCGGTTGTGCGTCAGCTCGTGCACCACCGTGTTCGCCACCTCGGCGGAGTCGGCGCTGAGCGTCGTCGAGAGCACGGGGTCGTTGAAGAAGCCGAGCGTGCTGAACGCCGGCGCCGGCCGCAGGTAGGCATCGAAGCCGCGGTCGCGCAGCCGCTGTTCCTCCCGCTGCGCCTGCTTCACGTCAAAGAACCCCTTGTACGGCACGCGCCCGACAATGGGGAACCACCACGTCACGGGGGCCAGCGTGTCCCGCGCCGCGCCGCTCAGCACCAGCACCAGCGTGTCCGACTTGAGCCGCGTGTACTTGGTGAAGGCGTCCTTGGCGGGGAACCCGAGCGTGTCGGCCGCGTACGCGCGCGCCGCGAGCACCAACTGCAGCTTGCCGCGCGTCACCGCGTCCGTTGTCGAATCGCGCACGAGGTCGGCGATCGCTCGGCGCCCGCGAAGGATCTTCCCCTCCGCCCACGCGGCTCGCACGAGATAACGTCCCGTGCGCGTGCCGGCGGTGACCAGCGCAACGCCGCCGCAGGCGATGAGCAGCGCCACCCCCACGCTCCCCCAGCGCAGGCGCATGCCGGCCCCCGTTAGCGGGAGGGGTTTCGTGGGTCGCCGGAGCGCCACGTGATCCCCATTCGATGCACCGCGCCGAGCGCGCCAAAGCCCTGATACGCATAGTCCAGCGACCAGTGGCCGCGCGCCGCGCTCCCACCGGCCGACCATGGGGCTCGCACGGTTTCCTCGCTGTATGCCAGCCCGGCACCGCGCACCCGCAGATCCCAGCCGGCCGCGGTCTTGAACGCGGCTTCCGCGCCGAAAACGCTCGTCGTCCCCTGATGCTGCGTGCGACGCACCTCGCCGACGCCCCGCCAGCTGGCCCCGGCCAGCGTCCACGTCGGCGTCGCGATGCTCCCGCGCCACGTGGAGGGAATCGTCAGCGTCGGCCGCGCCGGATTCTGCGACGACGTGGACGCGTGCTCCACCGACAGGTCCGCATCCCAACCGCGCACCGTGACGCCGCTCGCGCCGCTCAGCGTCACTGCCGAGGCGCTCACGTCGGCGATTTGCTCGCGCATGTAGGTGAGCGCCACGCCCGTGCGCATCCGCGACGATTGCTGCTTGACGCCCGCGGTCAGGGCCAGTTCGCTGCCACCGACGCGATTGCCCGTCGGCGTGCCGCGCGTCCCGCCGGTCAGCGGGTCCGGCAGAATCTCGTCGACGTTCCCGAAGTCGAGCGACTGGACGCCGAGGGCCAGCACTGTCCGCGCCCGGCGTTGCCACGCCACAGGGGTCGCGAACGCGAGCGTCGCCAGTTGCGCATCGCCAATCCACGTCCCGGCGCTGAGCGTCGTGGCCCGCTCGTTGGGCAGCCGCTGCGCGCCATAGAAGAGCGCCGCGGCATCCGTGGCGAACACCGAGGCGTCGCCGCCCCCCGCTGCGCGCGCGCTCGCCGGCAGCGTGAGCACGACCATCGACGACTGCGCCCCAAGCACCGGAGTGCACAGCACGCTCGCCACCGCGGCAAGTAGAAAGGCCCGTCCCGTCATCACGCTCAATGTGTCATCCCGTGCGTAACCCCGACAACTGCACCGCCTGCGCTTCCCGATCGCCATGGCGCAACCAGGCACGAGGCGCCATCCCGCGCCCGTCCGCCTGCACTCGCCCTACTTTACCCGCAGAATCGCCAGCTGCGCACCATCGGCGGCGCTGAACGCGCTGCCGTCCCGCTTCCCAAACCCGAGCTGGATGGGCGGCTGCCCCGGCGAGAACGGTCCCAGCGACGCATGCACCATCGTCCCCTGGATGAGCGACCCCTCCGCGAAACCTCCCACTGGCACGCGCACGGGTTTCACCGGGAAAGGATCTTCCCATCCCGCAATCAGCGCCTGACGCGCCATCAACTGCCGAAGATTCCTGCTCAGGAACCGATACCGCGGCGCCACCGCCGCGCGCGGCACCCCCGACAAACTGTCCGCCCAGATCGCGACGCTGAAATCACCAAACAGCGTGGCGAACGGCTCGCCGGCCTGCGCCTCGACATTCGCGATCCCACGCCGCGACGTCTGCTCCAGCCGCCGGAAGATGGCATCGCCCTTCTGATCGCCCAGCCAGCGAAGGAACAGCCAGGACGCGCCGCGCTCCTCGAGCGAGCCGGCGCCCGCGAACGTCGTCACCGAATGGGCGGCGGTGTTGTTGAGGTACACGAAGGCGTTGAGCAACTGCGGCGCGATGAACGGTTGCGCGGAGTCGGGAAAGATCTGTTCGGCCGTGGACCGGCCGAGCGGCGCCGGATATCGCGCCTCGAATACCTTCGACGCCAGCTCTTCCGCGATGTGGCTCAGTCCCTCGTTGAGCCAGGACTCTTCCGCCTCGCCGCCGCGGGCCACGACGTGATGGAAATACGAGATCATGTGCTGCATCTCGTGGATGAACGTCCCCGAGACGAGGCGCTGGGTGTCGCTCTTCGCGTGCGCGCAGCTGTAGCGCGCCACCGGATCGGGGACCATCGCGTAGAACACTTCTCCCGCATTCGAGTTGGGAAGCGACGGCACGAGGTCGCGTCCGTAGAAGAAGCCCGTCACGAACCCTTTCTGCCCGCAATCATTGGCCGCGACGAGCGCGTTGACCTTGGGCGTGAGGAAGACCAGCACCTTGCCGTTCTTGTCGATGTCCGACTCCGGGCCAAACGACTCGACCACCGTGTGATACAGCTCGCGGTCAAACAGCCGCCCAAGCTGCTCGATCTCCGCGGTCGTATACGCCTGGTACGCCTCGGTGTCGAGGTAGATGCCGAGATGCTCCCCCACCCAGCGCAACTGTCCCATCACCGTCGTGAACTGATCGCCTTCGAGGGACGTGATCACCTTGAAGTTCCGCGTGCTGCCGACCGTGAGGGCGAGCATCGGCGGCTGGTACGGTTCCCCACCGCGCGCCAGCGGGGCGAGACGGCGTTCCTCGTCGCGCAGGCGCGCGTCGAGCAGCTCCTGGGCCAGCGGCCGCGCCAACGCGCCAACCCTCGCATCGGTGCCGCCGCCCAGCAGCGACGCGATCGTCACGCCGCCGGCCGTCACACGCGCAACGGTCGCGACGGGCGTCGCCCCGTGCGTCGCGAGCTGCGGGACTAGCACATACTCGGCCCCATCATCGGTTGCGAGCGCCGCGCAGGTCGAAAGCTCGCCGGCGCCAATCACCGTGGCCGCGTACCGCGCCAGCGTCAGCGCCCGCCGGCGCGGCGTGTAGGTGATCGTGCGCGCGGCCGTCCACGCCGAACCGGTGAGGATCCGCACCTCGACGTTGCCACTCGGCAGGCAGTCGGGCACGACCACGCGCAAGAGCGTCGCCGAGCCGCTCACCGCGCTCGCGCGCGCATTGCCAAAGGCCACGGTGGTTCCGGCTCCGCCCAGTGCGCTCCCCGCGATGGCGAGCGTGTCACCGGGCCCCACGGCCAGCGGGAGCACGCCGCTGATGGACGCGCCGCCACTCGCCGTCGCGGTCAGGGTGACCGCGCGATCGGGCGCGCCCAGCGGCAGGGCCTGAACCTCCACGGCGCCGGCGCTCGCCCCCAGCCGCAACTCGGCCACGGCGCGCCCGTTGTCGTCCGTCACCGCGATCGAGTCCAGTATGACAGCGCCGTCGTTGCGCGCCGACGTGACGCGGAAGATGATCACCGCCGCCTTCACCGGGGTCCCAGAAACGTCCCGTACCTCGACCGCCAGTGGCACCGGCAGGACGCTCCCAGCCGGCGCGACCTGCTGGTCACCGGCGACGACACGCAGCGAATAGGAACGCCCGACCGCGAGAACACGATCGTGCGAACACCCCACCGCAAGCGCCAAGGCCACGAAAGCGGCCACCCGAACTCGCGTGTGCCCGACTAAATCCTTGATTGACAAGCGATTACACGCTCCGCAATAGTCCCAGAATTGCTTTGACGCCACGGTGTGCTGGCGCTATCCTTATGAATTCTATGTCGTTCGTCCACTTGCACTGCCATTCCGAGTTCTCTCTGCTCGACGGAGCGAACCGGATTGACGACCTGATCGAGCGCGCGCTCGAGTTCGAGCAGCCCGCGCTCGCCATCACCGATCACGGTAACCTGCACGCCGCGTGGGAGTTCCAGGAGAAGGCCCGAAAGGCCAGTCTCCGCCCCATCATCGGCATGGAGGCTTACGTGGCGTCGGGCGATCGGCGCGCGCGCACCCGCGGCGGTCCCGGCGAACGCAACTACTACCACCTCATCCTCCTCGCGCAGAACCTCACCGGCTACCGCAATCTGGTGAAGCTGTCCTCGCTGGCCTACACCGAGGGGTTCTACGGCAAGCCGCGTGTCGATCGCGAGATCCTCGCCAAGTATAACGAGGGGATCATCGTCTCCTCGGCCTGCATGGCCGGCGAGATCGCGACGCACCTCCTCGCCGACCGCGCCGACGAGGCGCGCCACGCCGCCGAGTGGTACGCCGACGTCTTCAAGGACCGGTACTACCTCGAGGTGCAGGCGCACAACTCGGGTGAGCAGAAACGGCTCAACGAACGCGTGCTCGCCCTCGCCGGCACGCTGAACCTTCCGGTGGTCGCCACCAACGACGCGCATTTCCTGCGCGCCGAGGACCACGACGCGCACGACATCCTGCTCTGCATCGGCCTCAAGAAGGACCGCACCGACGCCGACCGGATGCGCTATGACCGCGGGCTCTATTTCAAGAGCGCGCCCGAGGTGCAGGAGTTCTTCCCCGGGCGCCCCGACGTGCTGGAGAACACGCTCGCCGTCGCCGATCAGGTGGACGTGCAGTTCGGCAAGAAGTACCACGTGCCGTCCTTCCCGCTCCCCAAGGGCGTGAAGACCGAGAACGAGCTGCTGGTGCGGCTGGCCGCGGCGGGAATCACGGAGCGCTACGGCAACCCGGTGCCGAGCCCGGTGAAGGAGCGGCTCGACTACGAGCTCGACGTCATCACCACGACGGGCTATGCGGGCTACTTCCTGATCGTCGCCGACTTCATCAAGGCGGCGCGCGACCGGGGCATTCCCGTCGGGCCGGGACGCGGCTCGGCCGCCGGGTCCATCGTCGCCTACGCCCTCCGCATCACCGACGTCTGTCCGCTCAAGTACGACCTCCTCTTCGAGCGCTTCCTCAATCCGGAACGCGTCTCGATGCCCGACATCGACGTGGACTTCTGCGAAGAGCGGCGCGGCGAGGTCATCGAGTACGTGCGCGAAAAGTACGGCCGCGACTCCGTGGGGCAGATCATCACCTTCGGGACGCTCAAGTCGCGCGCCGCCATCAAGGACGTCGGCCGTGTGCTCGGCTTCACCCCGGGTGAGACCGATGCGATCGCCAAGCTGATCCCCAACGCGCCCAACTATTCGCTGACCGTCAAGGAAGCCATCACCAAGGTTCCCGAGGTCCACAAGCTCTACGAGCAGGACGAGCGCCACCAGCAGCTGTTCGATTTCGCGATCGCTCTCGAAGGCCTGTCGCGCCACGCCGGCATCCACGCCGCCGGCATCGTCATCGCGCCGGGTCCGCTCGACGAGTACGTGCCGGTCTGCACCCAGGAGTCCAAGGGCTCCGGCGCCGGCGCCGACGATCGCGTCGTCGTCACGCAGTACGACATGAACATGCTCGAGAAGGCCGGGATGCTGAAGATGGACTTCCTCGGCCTCACCACGCTCACCGTCATCCACGACGCCCTCGCCGCCATCAAGGCGCGCCATGGCACGGTCATCGACCTCGACGCCATCCCGTACGACGACGACGCCACCTACCGCATGCTGCGCGCGGGCCGCACCGCCGGCGTCTTCCAGTTCGAATCGCCGCTCGCTACCGACATGGTGCGCGCCATGCGCGCCGACCGGTTCGACGACCTCGTCGCCTCCAACGCGCTGCTCCGCCCCGGTCCGCTCGACGCGGGGATGCACAAGGTCTACTGCCGCCGCAAGAAGGGCGAGGAGCCCGTCTCGTACGCCCTGCCCGAGCTCGAGGAGATCCTCGCCCCCACATACGGCGTCATCACCTACCAGGAACAGGTGATGCGCATCGCGCAGCGGCTGGCCGGCATTTCGCTCGCCGAAGCCGACGTGCTGCGCAAGGCGGTGGGCAAGAAGGACGCCGAGCTCATCCGGAAGGAGATCGGCAAGTTCGTCGAGAAGTCGCTCGCGCGCGGGTACGACAAGCGCATCATCGACGACCTCGCCGGGCAGATCGAGACCTTCGGCCGCTACGGCTTCAACAAGTCGCACTCGGTCGCCTACTCCGTCCTGTCCTACCAGACGGCGTATCTCAAGGCGCACTTCCCCGAAGAGTTCATGGCGTCGCTGCTCTCCATGTGCATCGGCGACACCGACTCGGTGGTGAAGTACATCAATGAGGCCCGCGACCTCGGCCTCCAGATCCTGCCGCCCGACGTCAACGAGTCGGGCTACAAGTTCACGGTGGTCGGCGACAAGCGCATTCGCTTCGGTCTTGGCGCGGTGCGCAACGTCGGCCGCTCGGCCATTGACTCGATCATCGCGGCGCGCAGGGAACACCCCATCACCACGCTCTACGAGCTGTGCGAGCGCGTGGACCTGCGCACCTGCAACAAGCGCGTCTTCGAGGCGCTGATCTTTGCGGGGGCCCTCGACGGCCTCGGGCACCGCGCGCAGCTCGCTGCGGCGCTCGACGGCGCCATGCAGTCGGCGTCGCTGGTCCAGCACGAACGGACGTCGGGACAGGGATCGCTCTTTGGCGACAACGGTGGCGCCACCGCCGACTCCAAGCAGCAGATCGCCCCGACCCTGCCGACGATCAAGCCGCTCTCCGAGAGCGAGCGCCTGCAGCGCGAAAAGGAGATCCTTGGGTTCTACATCTCGGGCCACCCGCTGGAACCGTTCCGCGCCGAGGTGGAGCTGCTCGCCTCCCACACGGTGTCGGCACTCGGCCAGTGGACCGATGCGCCCGTCGCCATTGGTTGCGTCGTCACCGCCATTCGGCGGCAGGTGAGCAAGAAGTCGGGCGCTGAGTTCGCCCGCCTCGTGGTGGAGGACTTCTCGGGGGCGGGTGAGGTCCTCGTTTTCCCCGAGGCTTGGGCCGCCCTTGGCGAGCGGGTTCAGACGGACGTGCCGGTCCTCCTCAAGGGGAGCTATTCCCGCCGGGACCAAGGGGTGGACAACCCGACGTTTATCGTCGAGAGCGTCACCCGCCTCGCCGAACTGCGGACGACGGGCCAGATTGCGGTAGCCATCGAACTGGCCGCCGGCAGCGACCTGGCTGGCGCGGTGATGAAGGACGTGCGGGCCGTGGCCGAGTCGCATCCGGGCGCGGCGCCGCTGGAATTGCATTGGCGGGGAGCGGATGGCGCGACGACGCGGTTCCGGTCGTCGTCGCTGCACGTCTCCACGGCCGGTGCGTCGCTGCTGGAACTTCGTGCGCTCCTCGGTGAGGAGCGTGTGCGCCTGGTGCGCGGGAGCTGACATGGGCAGTTCAGCGCTGGAATTCGAGAAGCCGATCCTCGAGCTGGAGCGACAGATCGAGGAGATGCGCCGCAGCTCCACGGAGCAGAGCATCAACATCACCGCGGAGCTGGCGCCCCTCGAGCACAAGCTTTCCGAGCTGCGGCGCGAGGTCTACCGCAACCTGGCGCCGGTCCAGAAGGTGATGGTCGCGCGCAACTCGCGCCGGCCGTTCACCCTCGACTACCTGAAGCTCTGCTTCACCGATTTCATCGAACTGCACGGCGATCGCGCCTTCCGCGACGACGCCGCCATCGTCGGCGGCTGGGCGCGGCTCGAGGGCGAGACGGTCATGATCATCGGCCACCAGCGCGGCCGCGACACCAAGGAGAACATCCACCGCAACTTCGGCATGCCCCATCCCGAGGGGTATCGCAAGGCGCTGCGCCTGATGCGGCTTGCCGAGAAGTTCCACGTGCCGGTGCTGACCTTCATCGACACGCCGGGCGCCTGGGCCGGACTCGGCGCCGAGGAGCGCGGCCAGAGCGAAGCCATCGCGCGCAACCTGTTCGTGATGTCGGAACTGCAGGTGCCCATCATCGCCACGGTGATCGGCGAGGGCGGGTCCGGCGGCGCGCTCGCGCTTGGCGTCGCCGATCGCATCCTGATGTTCGAGCATTCGGTCTACTCGGTGATCACCGTCGAAGGGTGCGCCGCCATTCTCTGGAAGGACGGCAAGAGTCCGGAGATGCGGGAGCGGGCGGCCAGCGCCCTGCGCATCACCGCGCCGGAACTCCTGGAGCTCGGCGTGATCGACGAGATCCTCCCCGAACCGGAGGGCGGCGCGCACGCCGACCACGCCGCAGCCGCCGCGACGCTCAAGGAACGCCTCCTCGAGAATCTCGAGGAGCTTCGCAAGCTCAAGCCGGAGAAGCTCGTCCGCCGCCGGCGCGAGAAGTTCATGAAGATGGGCCAGTTCGAGGAGTAGGGTGGAGCACCTGATCGAAGTCGCCTTCAAGGGCAATCGCCGCGAGTTCTTCCGCTGGGCGTTCGAGGCGCCGCCGCCGGTCAGGGCGGCGATCATCGTCGACGTGGAGCGCGGCGAGGACCTCGGCCGCGTGCATGCCACCGGCGAGCTCGCGGAGCGCCGCAAGACGGGGACGACGCACGGGAAGGAGCAGCGCGAACCGCTGCGCGCCGCCCTGCGCCTCGCCACGGCGGATGATATTGCGCGCGCTGATGTACTGCGCGCCGACGACGAGAGCGCGCGGCGTTTCGCCGTGCAGAAGGCGCGCGCGCTGAACCTGCAGATGAAGATCTCGGATGCGGAGTGGCAGTGGGACCGCCGCCGCCTGACCTTCTACTTCACGGCGGAGGAGCGGGTCGATTTCCGCACGCTGGTGCGCCAGCTTGAGGCCCACTTCGGCGTCCGCGTCCAGATGTGGCACATCGGGCCTCGCGACGAGGCCAAGCGCCTCGATGGCGTTGGCCACTGCGGGCGGCAGCTCTGCTCCGCCTCCTGGCTCCCCGAACTGCTCCCGGTGAAGACGTCGCTGGCCAAGGAACAGCGGCTGTCCACCATCACGCCGACGCAGATCTCCGGCGCCTGCGGCCGCCTGATGTGCTGCCTGCGCTACGAGCACGAGTTCTACGTGCAGGCGCGCAAGCGCTTCCCCAAGCAGGGGAAGATCGTGCAGACGCTGCAGGGCGAGGAGAAGGTGGATGCCACCGACATCTTCCGCGACCTCGTGACGCTGCGCAATCCCGCCGGTGACGTGCGCGTCATTCCGCTCGCCCAGTTCAAGCGCGAACTCGCCGGGGAGCCCGTGTCGATGGAGGACATGGAACCGGAGTCGGAAGACGAGTCATCGGACGACCGCGAGTCGCTGGAAGGCGCCGTGACGCTGCAGCGCGCCGCTGAGCGCCCGACACGTCCCGCCGCCCGGCCCGAGTCGCGCCGGGAGGCGCAGCGTCCGACCGCGCCGTCACCGACGCGTTTCGATGGACGCGGCGATCGGCGCACACCGTCCGGCGGTGAAGGCGACCCGCGCAGTGCGCGTCCCGAGCCGCCGCGCGCCGATGCCACGCGCGCTGATGCCGCGCGCCCGGACGCCGCACGCCC
Organism: Gemmatimonadaceae bacterium; assembly: GCA_036504815.1. Lineage (NCBI taxonomy): Bacteria > Pseudomonadati > Gemmatimonadota > Gemmatimonadia > Gemmatimonadales > Gemmatimonadaceae > Gemmatimonadaceae bacterium. Next base: position 40,404 of record DASXUN010000015.1, read on the forward strand.
TGATGCCTCGCGACGCGACGTGAATCGCCAGACTCCGGCGCGCCAGGAGCCAGGCCAGTCTGGGTCTGCACCAATGACGGGCGCACCGGCGGGAGATCGTCCCGCAACCGGCGCGCCACTCGACGCGGCCTCCCAGGACGCCGCGCAGGACGCCGACCAGCGCCGTGGACGCCGCCGCCGCGGCCGCCGCGGCGGTCGCCGCCATCGCGGTGACCGCAACCCGGGCACTCCGGGTGGCAATGACCACAACGGCGGCGCTGACGACGCGCCGTCGTCGAACCCGAACGACTGACCAGTGCCCCGCTTCTTCCTGACCACCGCCATCGACTACGCCAACGGCGAGCCCCACCTGGGGCATGCCCTGGAAAAGGTCGGCGCCGATGCCATCGCGCGCTTTCACCGGCAGCTCGGCTATGACGTCCACTTCCTCATCGGCATGGACGAGCATGGCCAGAAGGTCGCGCAGACCGCCGAGAAGCAGGGCGTGCCGCCGCAGCAGTTCGTGGACGACATTGCCGCCCTGTTCCAGGCGATGTGGGCGCAGCTGGGGGTGCGGTACGATCAGTTCATTCGCACCACGTCGCCCGCGCACAAGGCCGGCGTCACGAAACTGATCGAGCAGATCTTCGCCGCCGACGCGTCGCTCCCCGCGGACAGGCGCAACTTCTACGAGCGGTCCTATACCGGGCTGTACTGCGTCGGCTGCGAGAGCTTCAAGCAGCCAGCGGACATCGTGGACGGCAAGTGCGCCACGCATCCCACGCGCACGCTGGAGGAAGTCACCGAGCACAACTGGTTCTTCCGGCTCTCCGCGTACACCGGACGCCTGCAGCAGCTGTTCGCGGAGAATCCGTCGTTTCTCGAGCCGGAAAGCCGCCGCAATGAAATCCTGCAGCTGCTCGAGCAGGGGCTCGACGACATATCGGCCAGCCGTTCTCGCTTCGACTGGGGCGTTCCGTTCCCCCGTCCGCTCTCCAACGGCGACGTGCAAACCACGTATGTCTGGTTCGACGCGCTCCCCAACTACTGGACGGCGCGCTTCTTCCCGGGCTTCGAGCAGAAGGCGGCGTGGCCGGCCCACCTGCACGTGATCGGCAAGGACATCACGCGGTTCCACACCGTCATCTGGCCGGCCATGCTGATGGCGGCGGGCGAGACACTGCCCGCGCAGGTCTGGGCGCACGGGTTCATCTCGCTCGGCGGCGAGCGTTTCTCCAAGTCGGCCGGCGTCAAGCTCACGCTGGGCGAGGCCATCGACCGGTACGGCGTGGATGCGTTCCGGTATTACCTGCTGCGCGATGTCCCGTATGACGGCGACGGCTCGTTCTCGTGGGAGCGCTTCGAGGAGGTCTACAACAGCGACCTGGCGAACACGCTCGGCAACCTCGGCAGCCGCTCGATCGCGATGGTCGAGAAGTACCGCGGCGGGGTCGTCCCGTCGGTCGCGCCGGATGCGGAGCTGTTCGCGGCGCACGACGCGTCGCTCGCGCAGGCGCGCGCCGCCGTCGACGGCGCCCGTCGCCATCGCCCAAACGAGGTGATCGGCGCGCTGATGGACGCCGCGCGCCGCACCAACGAGTACATCCAGCGCACGCAGCCGTGGGCGCTCGCCAAGGATCCCGCGAATGCAGCGCCGCTTGATGTGGTGCTCACCACGCTCATTGCCTCGCTCGCGCAGTGCGCGGCGTGGCTCGCCCCCGTGATGCCGCAGAAGATGCAGGCCCTCTGGGAGCAGCTCGGCGGCACCGGTGACGTCACGCAGGTGCGCCTCGACCAGCCCATCGTGGTCAACGGCTGGCAGGTGAAGAAGGGAGGACCGCTCTTTCCGAAACCGTTGGTTTCGGAGGGTACCACAGAAACAGAATAGGACGGAGTACGACAGAGTACCACGGAGGACCACAGAGGGGCGCCGATCCATCTCGGCGCCCCGTTGTCGTACTCTGTCGTACTCTGTCGTACTCTGTCGTACTCTGTCGTACTCTGTCGTACTCTGAACTTCAGTCCGTAATCTTCCCCGCCGGCATCACGAACGTCAGCGGATCCATCGGCTTCCCGTTGCGCATGATCTCGTAGTGCAGGTGCGGTCCGGTGCTGAGTCCCGAGTTGCCGACCCTCGCGATCATCTGCCCGCGCACCACGCGCTGTCCGACCGACGCCATCAGCTTCGAGGCGTGCGCGTAGATCGAGACGAGTCCGTTGCCGTGGTCAATCTGCACCATCAGGCCGTAGCCCTGCTCGCGTCCGGCCTTGATGACGCGACCCGCGGCCGGCGCGACGATCGGCGCCCCCATTGGCGCCACCACGTCCACGCCCTCGTGCGCGCGCGACACGTGCAGAATGGGATGGAACCGGCTCTTCGAGAACTGGCTCGTGAGCCACCCGGCCGTCGGCATGATCGATGGCAGGTTCGCCATGCGCTCGGCGTGCAGCACCAGCGTGTCGCTCACTGCACGGAAGCTGGCCGACAGTTCCGACGCGCGGCGAATCATTCCTTCGAGATCGGGGCGCGAGCCACCGAAGCCGAGGCGGCCCAGGAAAGGCCGGCTCGCGAACCGCTGCGGCTTCTCGGGTGCCAGACCCATTGGCTTTGCCGGCACCGCGCCCTCCGTGATCGTTCCCGCGTCGGCGGTCGCCAGCTCCTTCTGCGCCACCTCGCCGGTCGAGTCGGGATCGATGCCGGCCAGTGTGCGAATGCGCTGATCCTGCTGCTCGATCTGCGCGATCGTATCGACCAGGGCCTGCAGTCGCCCATCGATGGACGCCAACTCCTGCTTGAGCCGTTCGTTCTCCCGCGCCGCCATTCGCGCCGAGGGCGTCGCCCACGGCGTGAAGAGCACCGCCGCAGCCGAACCAATCAGCAGAAGCAGCGCGACGGCCACGCCGACCAACACGCGCAGGCGTCGCTCGCCCAGCACGAAGCTTCGTGGCGAGTCGGTGCCGTCAGGCACGATGAGAATGGTCCAGCGACGAGGCATCGGCGCAATTTAGCCCACCGGCGCACGCCGGCAACGCGGGCTCCGTAGAAAACCCGAACGCCGAATTTCATCGCGCGCCGTCGTTGCTCCCCAGTCGAGCTGTTGCCGTTCTTGTATCCGTGTTCCGCCGTGTTCGACCGTGTCATCCGTTGGTGGTCAGCAGAAAAGCATGAGGGCCGCGCCCTCGCGGACGCGGCCCCCTCCCACCACGACGTCTGACTACGGCTTCTTCGTGAAGTCCACCGTCGGCGCTTCCTTCGCCGCCGCGCTGGTCACCTCGAAATAATCGCGCGCCTTCGCGCCCGTCACCTTGGCGGTCAGCACCTGCGGGAACTTCCGGATGTACGCGTTGTACGTCCCCACCGCGTCGTTGTAGTCCTTGCGGGCCACCGCGATGCGGTTCTCGGTGCCGGTCAGCTCATCCTGCAGCTGCAGGAAGTTCTGGTCCGACTTGAGCTGCGGATACGCCTCCACGGTCACCATCAGCCGGCTCAGCGCGCCGGTGAGCGCCTGGTTGGCGTCCGCCATCTGGGCCATGTTGCCGCCCTTGATCGCGCCCGTCAGCCCGGCCCGCGCTTCCGTGACCTTCACGAACACATCCTGCTCCTGCTGCGCAAAACCCTTGACCGTGTTCACCAGGTTCGGCACCAGGTCGGCGCGACGCTGCAGCTGCACTTCGATGTCCTGCTTGGCCTTCGCGGCCGCTTCGTCGTAGCTCTGGATCGTGTTGTACCCACACCCCGCGAGGAACAAGGGAAGCAGGAGTAACCAACCGCGACGTAGCATCTGTCTCTCACTCCGTAAAGGAAAAGGGGAACTGCCTGGCAGCGCTCGGCTCGCTAGCCGCTCCGCCACCATATCTCACTCGGCGCACCGCGCCGTCAAATCACCCGGTCAACATCCGCTATCCGCCATCCGCCATCCGCGATCAGCCATCCGCCATCCGCCATCAGCCATCCGCCGTCAGCCATCCGCCTGAACACCATCGAGCCAGGCGGCCAGTCTCTCCAGCCCATCATGGCATCCGCGCACCACGCCCGCCGCCGCCTTGTCGCCGATCTTCGCCATGCCGCGCCGGTGCGCGATGAGCGCCAGGAACGGCGCCGCATCGAAGCCGGCCTTCGCCGCCACGTCTCGCGCCACCTGCTCGGAATCGAGGTATGGCGCCGACAGCCCGTCCGTGAGCCGCAGCGCCGCCCGGAAGATCGCGAAGATGGTGCCGTGCGCCGCCTCCAGCAGCTGGCGCTGCGCCGCACCTTCCCCATGCCGCGCCTGCATCTCGCGCCGCAACTGGATCAGCTTCCCCATCACTTCCCGCTCGAGCTGCAGCCGCAGGTCGTGACGTGACACCGACAGTCCCTCGGTGTGCAGCGCGCCGTGCAGCACGCGATGCGCCGAGAGGATATCGGCATACTCGATGGCGAAGACGTCGGCGCTTGTGCGCCACTCCGCGGACGTCAGCGTGAGCGGGGCCGGGTGGCCAGCCTGCATCCACGCGCGCGTGGCGGCGCCCGCGGCCGGCAGCGCCTGGTCGGCGAGCGTCCGCACGATCACCAGCACGTCAATGGTCCCCGTCGGCGGGCCGGAGTGCCGGGCCGCCGAGCCGTAGAGCACCACTGCTTCGAGCGCGTCGCCATGCGCCGCGCGCAGCTGCTCCACCAGGTTGTCCAGCGTCATCTTGGCCATGTCACCAACTCCCGCTTGATCCGCCGCCAGAGAAACCGCCGCCGCCACCAAACCCGCCGAACCCGCCGCCGCCGAACCCACCGCCGCCAAATCCGCCGCGGCCTCGACCACCGCTGCTGAGCGCCTGGCCAAGCAGGAACCAGAGCAACCCGTTCCCACCCCGGCGGCGCCCGCCCGCCAGCAACATGAAGAAGAGAAGGAAGCCAAGGACGAACAGTCCCGGCGGAATCCCCGGCGACCGGCGTTGCGGTGGCGCACGCGGTGCCGCGAATGAGGTGTCCAGCGCGAAGCCGAACTCACGCGCGTACGACTCCGCCACGCGCAGCGTCATCAGCTCCAGCGCCGCGCCATAGTCCGCCCGTTGCAGGAACGGGAGCGCCTCGCGACGGATGTCACCGGCGCGCGAGTCGGTGATGAAGCCCTCGACGCCGTTCCCCGTCTGGATGCTGATATGTCCGCGTCCGTCGGAGCTGCTTTCCTTGGGCACCACGAGAATGACGAGTCCGGCATTCCGCTGGCGGTCGCCCACGGCGGCCGCGGCGCCAACCTTCCACTGACGGCCGATCTGCAGCGCCACATCACCGACTGGACGGTCGCCGATGTCGGCGAGCGTCACCACCGCGATCTCGCCCCCGGATTTGTCGTGGACGTCCGCGATGATGCGCTCGATACGCGCCGCCCGCTCGGCGCCAATGACGCCCGCGAAGTCGTTCACGTAGCCGCGTGGCGCCGGGATCTGGGGATCCTGCAGCAGCAGCGCAGTCGACAACAGGGCGGCGTGCACCGCCAGGAACATCGGGTATCTCCGGTGGGGAATAGCGCCGACCGACGGCGCTTCAGTGCCATACGTAACGCGGCAGGAGAAAGTTACGTGCCCACGCAGGCGGATGGGACAGTGGCGCGGAGGCCTCCGCAACTATAAAGGGGGCACCAGACCGGCGCCCCGCTCCCGTTCCTGCACTCGTCCCCCGTCCCTTTGCCCCCAATCCCGTCCCCGTTCCCCCTCTAAGGATGAATCTGATCCCCATTCATCCGCGTGTAGATGACGATTGCCCCCCACGGTGCCTTGTCGCCGTACTGCATCAGCGACTGCGACGCGGTGAGCACCGCCATGAAGTAGGTGTCACGCGGGTTCAACACGGGAAGCGGGCCGAGCACCTGACCGTCCACCACCCAGACCATGCAGCGGTCGTTGCGGCGATCGCCCGCCACGTAGCGCGCCGAGCGCACACAGTCGGTGTGCCGCGTCGGAATCACCAGGCTGTTGGCGCCCGACCAGCGCAGCAGGTCGTACACGTTGTTCACCATCTCCCGGTGCTTGGCCACTTCCGCCGGCGAGAATACCAGCCAGCCGCGTCGCACCGCCTCCTGATACTTCACTTCGTTGTACGAAGGCAGCCCCGTGATGCGCACGGTGTCGCCCATCACGGGCGTTTCCGGCATGGTGAGCTCGTACTCCACCGTGTCGTGCGGGGCCAGCGTAAACTCCTGCGTCGTGGACGGCTCGATGCCGATGCGGCGCACCGTGAGCGTGAACGGCGCGTTCCCGGCGTCCACTCGCAACGTGAAGCTCCCGGCATCGCTGGCAATCGTCTCGCCAAGCACGCGTCCGTTGCGGTCCATCGCCGTCACCCGGGCGCGCTCGATGGCGCGCGACGTCACCTGTGAACGCAAGACCCCCCGGATGACCTGGCCGTGCGCGGGCGTCACCAGCAGCAACGCTGCGGCGGCACCGAGACACGTGATCAGCCGGGGGGACTTGTTCACGGAAGGCTCCGGGATGTTGGACACGACCGCTGGCGGAACGCCAGCGGTCGTGTCGTCCTGCCAATCCGAAATCTACTGCCTTACGGCGAGGTCGTACGCGGCGGCTGCTTGTCCACCACGTAGACGACGCTGGGCGCCGCCGCCGTGGCGGCCATGGAGCCGCTGACCGACGCCGGGAAGACCATCGCGGTCATCACGGTGCCCGCCACAGTGGCGCCACCGATCGGGTCAGTCGAGGTCGTTCCGGCCGTGCCCGCCGGCGCCGCGCCGCTCGCCAGGATGGTCGTCGCGTCGCCGGCCTTCGTCGTGCGAATCGCAAACGCACCCGGTGCCGCAGTGATGTAACCCGAAAACTTCTGTTCGCCCACCGCCGCGATGGACGGCGCGCCGGTGATCGCATCACCGACTGCCGCCGTCTTGTACGCGTCGACCGAGCCGAGGCCCGTGTTCGCGTTCAGCACGCGAACCGCGACGTTGCTCCCGGCGGCCGGGAACACGTCCTCGAACACCAGGATCTTCTTCGAGCCGTTGCGGGCATAGCCCGTGAAGAGGATGGTGTAGTACTTGTTCGCCTCGAACGACAACGTCTGCTCCGTCAGCACGGCGGTGTTGCCCGCCGTGGAGAAGTTCACCGCGTCGGCGTTGAAGATCTTGAACTGCCGCGAGCCGGCCTTGAGGCCCTGATACAGCCCCTGGCCGACGCCGCGATACGCCACGTTCACGAAGGTCTGCGGCGTGAACTCGATGTAGTCCACGAAACGAACCGTCGTGTTCTGGGTATCCGGCAGCGCGTTGATGTACCGCACATACGCGAGCGGCGGCTTTGCAGCGGTGGCCGTGGGCTGCCCATCGTCCGTCGAGCATCCGACGGCCGCAATGGCAAGCGCGGCTACCAGCATTGGAACCTTGTTGATCCGCATGAAGTTGGGACTCCGTAAGAGAACGTCGTTGAAAGCAGGGAGGGCCAACCGCCCCTACCTGGACTCGCCACCCGGCACCGTCCCGGGGTCTGCCCGGGTGAAGCCGCTGAACAAGTCGAAGTTCACCATGAGCATTGAGGCTGCAATCGCACCCACAATTGCGGCGGACAGCAGGATGGTGCGGCGCTTGTTGAACTGGCGCTCCTGGTAACCCGTAATGCCATCACGGGGCACCTGGACCCGTTCACCCGTCCATGAGGCAGCATTGCCTTTCAGGTCGAGCGTCCGGTACACCTCCAGGGTGACATTCGCGTCGTCACCCTGGACCAGCAGTCCGTCGACTCTATCCAACGCAGACCCTAGTCGATCGCTGATGAGGGAGCGGCCGCGGTCATTCAGCACCACCGCGATCCGCTTCCCCGTCGCCGGCACGCTGGTCTGCAAGGGCAGGAAGCTGTAGCACCCGACTTGCATGGCCAGCGCAACGGCGGAGAGACCGCCGACAAACCGACGCCAGAAGCGCGAGTTCATCGAAAGGGTCGTCATTCCGTCAGCCTCAGAACCCGTACGTGCCCTTCGCGGCAACGTTCGTTCCGTTGTGGAACGGCGCGTAGCGAGCCTGCATCTCCTGATACGGCACCGGCCATTCGATCGCGGTTCCCTGAACCAGGTCGCCCCAGCCGCGGCTGTCGGCGAACCAGATCATGTAACCCGTGAACGACGTCTCCATGCGCTTCTCGTACTTCATCGCTTCCAGCAGGCTGCCGCACGCCGTCGACGTGAAGCTCGGCGCCTGCGGCACGCGCGGCACGCACGTGGCGGACGTCGAGTACGGCACCGAGGCGCTGGCTGGCACGCCGACCGACTCGAGACCGTTCTTGATGCGGGTCTTGTCGATCAGGGCCGCCGCCGCCGCGAGGTTGCCGGTGCGGATGTAGCCTTCGGCCGCCAGCATGTCGATTTCCGTCGCCGACATCTCGACGTACGGACCCTGGTGGCTGGCCTGATTCACCACGCCATAGCGGCGGTGATCGTAGAACGAGTCGCCCCAGCCCGACACCGGCACATCTTCGCCGGGCGGACGGTTGCGGATGTACTGGCCAGCCGGCAGCGCCACCGTCGGCGTGTTGGCGCCCTGCGCGGCCCGCGTGGCACCCACCGGCCAGCGCTTGTCCGGCGTGATCACCAGGAACGCCTTGCGGGTGTTGAGGCCGTCCTTCAGCCAGGCATCATAACCACCCGACACGTCCGCCATACCGTAGTAGAACATCGGCAGCGAGTGCCAGCCGCCGGTCACGTACGACTGGTTCTCGTCGAAGTTCGCCGTCCACCCGGTGCTGCCACCGATGCTGACGGTGAAGTCCGACGTGATGCCGTTCGTCGCGTCACTGATGACGGCCGCCCAATCCACTGCGGCGCGCTCCGCCGGCGTGCGGGCAACGCCCGCGCGAATGCGCGCCTTGTACGAGCGCACGAGCCGCACGAAGTTGGCCGCCGACAGGTTGGCCTGACCGCTCATCCAGGTGCTCGGCAGCGGGAAGCCGTTCGCCCCGTTCGACGCATCGGCCGAGTTGGCGACGGCGATGGCCGAATCGAGCATGGCCAGCGCCACCTTGTTCACATCCTTGTAGGCGGAGAGCGGCGGCACTTCGGAGCTCCCCGTCAGCGGCGTCACGATGGCCGCCGAGTCATACCCGATGGACAGGTAGCCGAGCGCGTTGCCCAGGATCATGTAGGCAAACGCCTTGGCGCGCGCATCCTGCGCCTTGCTTCCCATCGTCAGGCCCTTCGCCTGATAGGCCTGGATGGCCTGAATGGCCGTCGCGGCCGACCGGCCGGTGCGCGAGAACGTATCCCAGTTCGCGCGGTTGCCGACCGAGTTGTCGTTGCCCAGGTCGTTCGAGATGGGGTTGCGCGGAATGATCGCGCGGGCCGCCATGCCGAAGTTCGCCACCGTGGCGAACTGTTCGCCCGAGAGAATCTTGGCTTGCGTGTTGATGGATTCCGACGCGCGCTGGGTGTTGTTCAGCTGCACGCCGAGGCCACCCGCGACGCCTTCCACGCCCGCCGGCGTGGCGTAGGCGCGGGCGACGTCCGGGTTGTTGTGATTGACTACTTCGAGGTTGTTACCGCAGGCGGTCAGCGCCACCAGCGATGCCCCGATCCAGAGAAAATGCTTGCGCATTGAAAGTCCTCATTTCGGTCTCCCGGGGGGGCCGCCATTCGGCGGTCCCCCCGGCGACCCGGGTCGTCAGAAGCTGGTGCCGATCGAGAAGGTGAGCTGCCGCAGGTTCGGGAACGTGAAGGCATCGATCGCGTTGAGCGCGCCCGAGCCAAGGTTGCCGCCGCCCAGGCCCACTTCCGGGTCGTAGCCGCGGTAATCCGTCCACGTCTTCAGGTTGCGCCCGATGAGCGACACGGTCCAGTCGCCGCCCACGCCGGGGAGCTTGCCGAAACGGTAGCCGAGCGACACTTCGCGGAGCTTGATGAAGCTGGCGTCTTCCACCGTGTTGTTGTTCGGCGCCAGCAGGTCGTACAGGCCGCCGATACCGCCCGTCGAGGCGGCGCGGAAGTAGTAGCCGAGCGGCTTCGCGTCGCCGATGCTGTGCTTCGACTGGTCAACTTCCGAGACCTGGAAGTCGCCCAGCGACCACTGGCGCTGCTCGTTCCACACCGACTTGCCGACCGTCGCGTCGAGCAGTGCGTAGGCCGTGAACTTGTGGAAGCTGAAGTTCTGGCTGAACGACCAGTGGAAGGTCGGCAGCGCGTGGCCAATGTTGACCAGCGGCACCGCACCCGTCGAGTCGCGGTACAGGATCGGGCCGCCCCACTGGAGAATGTCCATGCCCCACGGCGCCTGATCCTTCGGAAGGCGCGTGAACCACAGGTTCTTCGTGATGCCGTCCTTCACCGTGTTGCCCTGGCCGACGTAGACGATGAAGCCGTCCTGGTTCTTCACGTAGTCGAGGCCATTGCCGCACTTGGCCTGGAAGGCCGCCGGCAGCTGCGAGCAGCTCTTGACGAAGCTGCGGCCCCAGATCGACCCGAACGTCTGCCCCTGCTTGATCTTGAACATCTGCTCGGCGCCCTGCTGGCCGGCGGCCGAGTAGAACGTCTCGGGCATGTCGAGGCGGGTGATCACGGACGTCGTCGCGTCATAGTTGAAGCGCACGGAGTAGCCGAGGTCGCGCTTCTGGATGATCGGGACGTTGAGCGAGAACTCCCACGTCTTGTTGGTCAGCTCGCCCGCGTTCTGCCACTGCGTGCCGAAGCCCGACGCGGCCGGCGGGGTCACCGGGAGAATCTGGTCGTTGATGACGTTCTTGGCATTGGTGATCGTGAGGCCGTACTTGTTCATGACCTCGATATCAATGCCGGTCTCGATCTCGCGCGACACTTCCGGGCGCAGGTTCTTGTTGCCCAGGCTGGACGGCGACAGCGCGCCGCCGGCGCCAATCGAGAACGTCTCGTACTGCGCGCTGTAGTTCGGGCGGTTGCCCGCCGTCCCTTCCGAGATGCGGAGCTTCAGGTCCGAGATCTTGGAGACCTTGAACCAGGGCTCTTCACTGACGCGCCACGCGAACGAGCCGCGGCCGTAGGTCTGCCAGCGCTGCGCCGCGCCGAACAGCGACGCCGCGTCACGACGGACGAGGCCGCCGAGGATGTAGCGACCCTTGTAGTCCACATCGATGTTCGCGAACATGCCCAGGGCGCGCACCTGCTGCGAGTAGCCGCCGATGTACTGGCCGGTCACCACCGCGTCCGGATCTTCCAGGCCCGGCACCGCCAGGTTCACGCCGCCGTAGCTGCCGCCGCGGTCGTCCGACGCCTCGTACGAGGTGCGCAGGGTGAGGCGCGTGTCGAGCGCGTTGTCGAGCCAGGAGTGGCGCGCCGTCACCATGGCGGCCGTGTTGAGCGCGTACGACTTGTTGTCGCTCCAGTCGAGGTAGCCCAAGTTGTTCGAATTGGCCGCGGTCGTGCGGAAGCCGCGGTCGGCCTGCGACTCGCGGTGGTTGTTGCGCGAGTCAAACCCGAACTCGGCCGAGGCGTCCAGCCACGTCAGCGGCTGCCACTTGGCGTTCAGGGCGCCCACGAAACGGCTGATGCGGTTGCGCGGGCGATAATTCTCGGCGTAGTACGCCGGGTTGTAGTTCTGCGCGCCCTGCGCCTGCGGCACCGAGCGGACATAGAGACGGCCCTTCGAGTCGCGCTTGAGCAGCTGCGCGTTGGCCGGCTGGCGCGAGAGGTACAGCCACTGCACGCCGCCGTCGTTGTCGATGGCGTCCGTGAAGGCGGTGCGCACGCCGAAGTTCCAGTTGCCCGCCATCTGCTGGTCAAGGTTCAGGCGGATCGAGTTGCGCGAGTAGCCGTCCATGAAGCGCAGCGACCCCTGCTGGCGGAACATGTTCGCCGAGGCGAAGAAGTTCGTGCGCCCCACGCGGCCGGTCGCGTCCAGCGTGTTGTTGTACTGCTGGCCGTGCGTCAGCAGCTGGCGCATCGGCGTCCCGGCCTTCGGCCAGGGGTTGGTCAGGTACAGCGCACGCAGGTTCACCTGCCCCGGGTTGCGCGAGATGCCGCCGTCATTCACGAAGTTCAGCGGCGGGAGCGAGAAATCCGTGCCCTGGTCATTGATGCGATACGCCTCGGCGAAGATGTCCGCCGTGCGCGTGCAATCGGGGGCGCCGCTCGTGACCACGCAGAAGCGCGTCATGTCTTCGTTCATGAGCATCATCGTGGCCTTCGGGATGTTGAGGATGTGCTCAACATCCGACGAGCCGTATTCCGCGTTGACGCGGAACTTGATGCCGTCCTGCGAGTTCTTGCCCGAGCGCGTCGTGATCTGGATGACGCCGTTCCCGGCGCGCGAGCCGTACATCGACGATGCGGCCGCGCCCTTCACGACTTCGACGTTCTCGATGTCCTGCGGGTTGATGTCCTGCAGGCCGCCCTGCGAAACCACGCCGTCGATGATGTACAGCGGTTCCTGGCCACGGCCAGAACCGTTGATCGACTGCGGGCCACGCAGGATGATCGACGGCGCCGAACCCGGGCGGCCGCTGGCCGACACGATGTTGGCGCCCGCCACCTTACCCTGCAGCTGCGAGAGCGGGTTCGAACCGGCGACCGGCACGTCCGCCTGCGACACCTGCGCCACGGTGAAGGCGAGCTTCTTCACCTCGGTGGCGCCCGTCACGCCCGTGATGACCACCTGGTTCAGGCGGTTGACGTCGATCTTCATCTCGAAGTTGAACGTCTGCGTGCCCGCATTCAGCACGACGTTCTGCACCACCGGCTGATAGCCGATCGCGCGGACGCGCAGCACGACCGTCTGGCCGCGTGCCCGGGCGCCAGGCACCACGATCGTGTACGTGCCCTGGGCAGTCGTACCAACCGAGATGGTGAGCGCTTCGATCACAACGTTGGCTCCGTACAGCGGCTGACCGGCGTCCGACAGCACCTTGCCGGTAATGGTGGCATTCTGCGCAATCGCAGTTGCCGAGACGCCGAACAGGAGAGCCAGTACTGCGGTCGTCATCCAGCGAAACCGAGTACTCATGGTCATCGGACTCCCTCTACAAAAGGTGAAGAACTGGGAACTACCGACATCAGGAGCTTCGCACTGCTGCCCCGCCGGAGCGGAGCGGAACTTCAGCAGGGTCTGCGGCGTATATCACCGCCAGATCCCGCGAGAACAACCGATTCGTCATCGGGCCGCCGCGGCATGCACGCACCGCATCGGCACACAAATGCACCACACCCCTGAGCCTTACGGCCCAAGGGCTGCACACCCCCTCTACCTAGGAAGCGTGACTTCTGTCACAGCCGGAAATCCTACGGAAGGGGCCATCTTTGTGCAAGACGCAATCTCAGGGAAACCCCTACTCGCCGCAAAGTCACGGATGCCCGTGCCGCAATTGGACTTAGCGGTCGACGGTTGCATGGAATGACGGCCATCTAACGGCGTCACCTGCCCCAGACCCCGACGGAGAAAAAGCGCCGCGTTGATAGCCTGCGCGCTCACCGGCGAGCGCGCCTGGTGCTGTTCGATCTCGACGGCGCCGCCACGGCGCGCGAGCGCTGCGTCTGGACCGGGACGCGTTTCGTGAATCACCCGCATCACGCGCGCGCCGCTACGTGGCCGGGAGCGCGGCGAGGGGCCATTTGTTGCTCGACGCGCGCGCCGCGCGCGGCACGTTGCTGGGCCTCGCGCGCCGGGTGGGCTTCGCCGTCGCGCTCGGAGAAGAGGGCGACTACACTTATGTACTGGATCGCACGGCGCCCGCCGTGCATCGCTTTCGCTCCGCTTTCCCCCTCCGATGATGCGCTTTCGCCTCACCTCGTCCCTGCTTGCGCTCACCCTGCTCGCCTGCGCGAACCGGGACAGCGCGGGAGCCGCCCGCACCGCCGACGCCGCCACGCTGCAGCCGTCGTCGGTCGTCCCGGGCGACTCCGCCAATGCCCTGCTGGCGAAGGCCGACGCGGGACGCATCCTTGGAGACCCCAAGGCTTCGGTCTGGCTGATCATCATCAGCGACTTCCAGTGCCCGTACTGCCGGCAGTGGCACGAGGAGTCGTGGGAAGCCATCCGCAAGGAGTACGTGGAGACGGGGAGGATTCGCGTCGCGTACGTGAACTTGCCGCTCGAGATGCACCCGAATGCGATGCCCGCGGCCCAGGTGGCCATGTGCGCCGCCGTGCAGGGCAAGTTCTGGCCGGTGCAGGATGCCATCTTCCGGACGCAGAAGGCGTGGAAGGATCTCGCGGACGCGCAGCCGTTCTTCGAGAAGCTGGCCGGGGATGCCGGCGCGAACGTCGACACCCTGCGCGCCTGCGTGACGTCCAAGGCCACGCGCCCGCTCATTCAGGGCGACATCGATCGCGCCATGCGGGCCGGAGCGCAGTCGACCCCGACGTTCTTCGTCGGCGGCCAACCGATGATCGGGGCGCAGCCGCTGGCGGCATTTCGCGGCGCCATAGAAGCCGCGCTCGCGACGAAACCGGCGGCCAAGCCCGCCGCAAAGTAGGCTGACGACGGCGTGAACCCCGCGCTGCGCGCCGCCTACGCCACTGCGGGCACGCTCGCGGAGTGGGCGTCGTCGGCCGCTCGCCACCACGGCGGCGGCAAGACGATGGCGTCGCTGGCGGGACGGCGCGGCGTGATCGAACGATTCGCCCGGTGGGGCGCCGCGCATCGCGACCCGGTCCGTCCGCTGGTCTGGTTCCACGCCCCGTCGGTCGGCGAAGGGCTGCAGGCGCGCCCGGTCATCGAGTTGCTGCGCGCGCATCGGCCGGACGTGCAGGTGGTCTACACGCACTTCTCGAGCAGCGCAGTGAGCTTTGCCGCGCGCGTTGGCGCCGATTACGCCGACTACCTCCCGTTCGACACCGCGCGCGCGGCGCGCGCCCTCGTGCACGCGCTTCGCCCCACCGCGCTGGTGTTCAGCAAGCTCGATGTCTGGCCGGTGCTCGTGGAGGAAGCGGCCCGGGCCGGGGTGCGCGTGGCGATGATCGCCGCCACGATGGCCGAAGGATCGGGCCGGCGCGGCATGATGGCGCGCGCCTTCCTGCGCGATGCGTACGCCGCCATCGGCGCCATCGGCGCGATCGACGCCGACGATGCCGAGCGCCTGGTGGCGCTGGGCGTGAACCAGGCGCACGTGCGCGTGACGGGTGACACCCGGTACGATCAGGTCTGGGCGCGCGCCGCGGGCGTGGACCGGGACTCCGGACTGCTCGCACCGCTCGCGAGCGCTCGGCCCACGCTCGTCGCCGGCTCCACCTGGCCCGCCGATGAGACGGTGCTCGCTGAGGCCTGGCGCGGCCTCCGCGCCCGCGTGCCGACCGCGCGGCTCATCATCGCGCCGCACGAACCCACGCCGACGCATGTGAACGCGATTCAGGGGTGGGCAGCGCGGGAAAGTTTGCCGGCCGCGCGACTCGGCGCGCACGATGTCGGCAGCGCCGAGGTGGTGATCGTCGATCGCGTCGGCGTCCTGGGCGACCTGTACGCGCTGGCGGACGTGGCGTACGTCGGCGGTGGCTTCCATGCAGCGGGGCTGCACTCGGTGATCGAGCCTGCGGCCTTCGGCGCACCCGTCCTCTTTGGCC
This sequence comes from Gemmatimonadaceae bacterium, assembly GCA_036504815.1. Classification (NCBI taxonomy): domain Bacteria; kingdom Pseudomonadati; phylum Gemmatimonadota; class Gemmatimonadia; order Gemmatimonadales; family Gemmatimonadaceae; species Gemmatimonadaceae bacterium. Next base: position 55,861 of record DASXUN010000015.1, read on the forward strand.
CGCGTTGCGTCGGCAGCCGCGACGCCGGCTTGCTGATGGCGGCGCGGGGCGGACGCGCTGTGCCCGACGCGCGTGCGCTCCAGTCGTCGCTCATCGAGTGGTTCAGCAACGCCGCCGCTCGCTCCGCGGCGGGTCAGCGGGCGCGCGCGCTCGTGCAGGGTGGAACGGGAGCGGCGGAGAGATCCTATGAGATGGTCGTGGAGATGCTCTAGAAAGACAACAGAGAAACAACAGAGAGACAACAGAGAAACAACAGAGGCCGGGTGAGCATCGCTCCCCGGCCTCTCGCTCTTGATCGCCAGTCGAAATCCGAATGCGGATTCCTCGATCGTACGCCGAATTCCTGACCCTCAGTGCTATTTCCGCAGCCCTTTTGGTGTCCACGCCACACTCAGCCCCAGGCCATTGCCTGAGCCGAGATAGTCGCTGCCGCCCGCGGTGGCCACGATGCGCAGCGCCACCTGCTCGGTCATCTGCAGGCTGCCGCCGACATCAATCGCGACATTGAGCTTGCGGTCGGCGTTGCCCGCGCGGCAATCGTTGCATCGGTCGAACGAGAGCCGCGGGTGCACGAACGGCGTCACGCTCATGTCGCCGTCGAGCGGAAAGCGGTGACCGATCGAGGCGCCAACGGGGATGCGGAGCACGTTGTGGCCGTCGACACCCGAGAATCCGATGCCGCCGGTCAGGGCGACATCAAATGGGAAGTCGGTCGTGGCCCGCGTCAGTTCCCGCGCCACGTGACCGCCCAGGACCAGGCGCGACGAGGCATTGCCATCTGGATCGGCCAGCCCCGCATCCACGCCCAACTGCCAGAGCGGCGACACGGCCTCGCGCCACTGGAAGAGCAGCGACGTCCCCGCCCTCCCGGCATCAGCCGCGGCAAAGTTGTACTCGCGCTCGACGAGCGTCGGCAGCTGGAAGGACGGGTAGGTATACGACTGTCCCTGCGCGACGGCAGGGAGGATCATCAGGGCGAAAACCAGGCGCTTCACGATCAATTCTCCGACTGGGGACGGGGTTTCCTACCCCAGACGAACGCGGAAGTGTCCGGTCACGCGCTCGCTTTCGTGGGTGTCCGCGGACTTCTTCAGCACGGAGGCACGGAGGACTGCCTGAGGGCCACGGAGAACTGCTACAAAGTGGGTAACGACATCGCGCCACGCAGAATTCTGCGTGGCGCGCATTGTAACCCAAGAAGTTGTCGTCCTCCGTGGCCCTCTAGCAGTCCTCCGTGCCTCCGTGGTGAAAAAGCCCGGACGTCGCGCACCCGAGCTAGCGCCGGAACTGATACGCCAGCTTCACAAAGAACGCGTCGTCCGCGCGGCGCAGGTCGGAGAACTCGTCGGCGCGCGGCGCGTCGAGACCGGTGCCATACCCGAAGAACGCGACCGTGCCCGGCGTCGGCTGGTAGCTGGCGAGCCAGTCCACGCGCAGGCGGCTGGCGGCGGTCGGCACGGAAGCCGATTGGTTCACCCAGAGCGTCTGTCCATCATCGGCCGAGCGCAGGGCGTCACGGCGCTCCGAGCGGTATTCGCCCACCACGCGGACGAACATGGCTCGCGTGAGCTGGTACTCCGCCTTCACGCGCGGGATCAGCGTCCGCGCATACTCCGAACCGTCGAGGCGCCGCGTGATGCGCGACGACGCGAGCGTGGCCTCGACGCGGGCCGCGCTCGTCGGACGCAGCGTCAGCGACCCGGAAAGGCGGAGGTCGGTGCCACGCGACCCTTCCGCGAAGATCGGCGAGGTGGTCCGCTGCACCGAGACCGACGCGTTGACCCGCTGCAGCACGGGGGACGAGACTGTGGCGCTGACGTCGGCCAGGCCGGACTGCCAGGTGGCGGGACGGTACGGCAGCGCCGTCGGTCCGCCGCCGATCGTGTATCGGGAGTAGGCCGCGGGATCGACATAGAAGAACTGCCGCGCCACCGACGTGTTCACGTTCCAGCCGCCGCGCAGCCGGATCATGAAGTTGACGTTGTCCTTCCCCTCGAGCGGCGCGCTCGTGAAGCCGCCGCCCGAACGCCAGATGCGCGTCGGACTGAAGAACGTCGTGAAGCTCTCCACCCGCGCCCCCGGCTCGCCGTACCACGACAGCCGGTTGAACCAGTGGAAGCTCGTGATGTTGTTGCGCGGCACGAAGCCCGCCTGGCTCTCGAACCCGCGTCCGATGTCGATCCACTGGATGTTGTATCCCCAGTGACGCCCGGTGCGGTCGTTCTCGACCTTCCAGATTTCGCCCTGCCGGCCGGGCAGCCCATCGGTGCGCGTCGCCGCAGTGCCGAGCTGCGCCTCGAAGAAGTACAGCTTGCGGTAGACGAGGCGGACGTCGGCCGCCGCGACACGGTTGTACGCCCCGCCCTGCTCCTTGTCGGTGACAGTGAGGCCGGCATTCGAGCCCGCGCCCAGGTCGCGGCGCAGCCGGCCAATCTGGAACTGCGCGTTCCCCGCCCCCTGATGGTCCCGCGCGCTGAGCAGCGCCACGCTGTACGCGCCAAGCTTCCCCGTCACCTTCCCGCCGACGGATGGATCCTTGAGCTGTCGCGTGTAGACCAGCTGGTTGGGCGTGGCGAAGAGCTCGATCCCTTCGAGAAAGAACGGACGTTTCTCGGGGACATACAGCGCGAAGCGCTCGTTGATCGTCACCAGCCCGGCGTCACTCTCCACCTGGCTGAAGTCGGGGTTGAAGGTCGCGTCCAGCGAGAGTTGCGTGAAGCCGAGGCGCAGGTTCGCCCCGGCGCTGGTGACGGCATCGCTGCGGGTGAACGACCCATCCGGCTGTCGCTGGCCGGCGGCTGACGAGGTGACGAACGGCTGCACCTCCGTGACCACGCCGCGCTCGAGGTCGTGGAGCCCGGTCAGCGTCCCCGACTGCGCCAGGAACGACGCACCGGCGCGGCGCACGCCGCTCCACGTGTCCTCGTAGCCCGAGGACGGCGAGAAGCGGTGCACATTGAAGCCCCACGTCTGCGCGCCCGTTCCCGGCAGGCGCAGGCTCTTGAACGGAATCCGCAGCTCCACTTCATAGCCCTGCGGCGTGAGGCGGCCGCGCGACTCGTAGTAGAAGTCGGGGTTGTAGTCGATGCTGCCGCCCATCATCGTCGTCGCGCTGTAGCCGCCTTCGGTGCGCACGCCGTCCAGCTGCACGCCCAGCGCGTTGACGCCGAACATGAACGCCCGCCGCTGGTCGTTGAACGTGTCGAGGTACAGGAGCACCCGGTCGTCATTGCCGATCTTGTCGCGGTCGGCGCGTGTCGCGCGCAGCGACGCGGCGTCGGCCGTGAACGCGCGGATCCCCACCATCAGCGCGTCGGGGGCGTACCACAGGCGCACCTCCGTCCGTTCCTGCGCCGGGCGGCTGTCGACGGGCATGTACTGGCGGAAGCCGTCGAGCACCGCGGCCTGCGCCCAGGCCGGTTCGTCGAGCACGCCATCCACGGTGACGCGCGCGTCGATCCGCGGAATCGCAACGGACGGCCGGGCCGATTGCCCAAGAGCCGAGTGAGCGCTGATCGCCGCGCCGAGCAGAAATGCGCTGAATCGCATCGGGACAATTTAGCCGCGTGCGCCCCCGATTTCAGCGGTATTGCCTCGGACTTCTTCACCGCCGAGGCACGCTGGCCTCTTTCACCACGGAGGCACGGAGAACTGCTGAGGGCCACGGAGGAACTGCAACTTCTTGGAGTAACAACCCTCGCCACGCAGGGCTTTAGTGGCGCGCTGCTGTTACCCCGGCGTTTGCAGTTCTCCGTGGCCCTCAGCTTCTCCTCCGTGCCTCCGTGGTGAAGAAGCCCAGCGTTCCTCCGTGGTGATGAAGCCATCGGCTATCACGCAAAAGGCCGCCCCCATCGGAGCGGCCCCGGGCATTCGCGCACCGACCAGCTAGACGGCTTTTGCCTGCTCCGTCACCACGCGCACCACGTTGTCCACCACCTGCACGAAGCCGCCTGACACCGCAAACCGCGCCGGCGTCGCGCCCTCCACGCGCAGCGTCCCCTGCCCCAGCACCGTGATCATCGGCGCGTGGCTCGGCAAGATGCCCACCTCGCCGTCGAACGCGGGCGCCACGACCGACGTGGCGTCCCCCTCGTACAGCGTCGCTTCCGGCGAGACCACCGAGACCTTGAGCATGGGTCAGGCCTGCAGCTTCTTGGCGTTTTCCACCACGTCCTCGATCCCGCCGGCCATGAAGAAGGCCTGCTCCGGCAGGTGGTCGAACTCGCCGGCGCACAGGCGCTCGAACGAAGAGATGGTCTCGTCGATCTTGCAGTACTTGCCGGCGATGCCCGTGAACTGCTCGGCCACCGAGAAGGGCTGCGACATGAAGCGCTGGATGCGGCGCGCGCGGCCGACGACCTTCTTGTCGTCTTCCGAGAGCTCGTCCATGCCGAGGATCGCGATGATGTCCTGCAGTTCCTTGTAGCGCTGGAGGATGCGCTGCACCTCGGTGGCCGCCTTGTAGTGGCGCTCGCCGATGAACTGCGGGTCCAGGATGCGCGAGCCCGACGCGAGCGGATCCACCGCGGGGTAGATGCCCAGCTCGGTGATGGCGCGCGAGAGCACGACCGTCGCGTCGAGGTGCGCGAAGGCCGTCGCCGGCGCCGGGTCGGTGATGTCGTCGGCCGGCACGTAAATGGCCTGCACGGAGGTGATGGAACCGTCGCGCGTCGAGGTGATGCGCTCCTGCAGGTCGCCCATCTCCGTCGCCAGCGTCGGCTGGTAGCCCACGGCGCTCGGCATGCGGCCGAGGAGCGCCGACACTTCCGAGCCCGCCTGCGTGAAGCGGAAGATGTTGTCGATGAAGACCAGCACGTCGGCGTTCTCGCGATCGCGGAAATACTCGGCGACCGTCAGGCCGGCCAGTCCCACGCGAAGACGCGCACCCGGCGGCTCGTTCATCTGGCCGTAGATGAGCGCCGTCGAGTTGATGACGCCCGATTCCTGCATCTCGAGGTACAGGTCGTTGCCCTCGCGCGTGCGCTCGCCCACGCCGCAGAAGACCGACTTTCCGCCGTGGCCCTTGGCCACGTTGTTGATGAGCTCCATGATCACGACCGTCTTGCCCACGCCGGCGCCGCCGAAGAGGCCAATCTTGCCGCCCTTCACGAACGGCGCGATCAGGTCGATGACCTTGATGCCCGTCTCGAAGATCTCGGTCTTGGGCTCGAGGTTCACGAAGTCGGGGCGCTTGCGGTGGATCGGCCAGCGCTCGACCTCGGCGCCGATCGGCGCGCCATTGTCCACCGGCTCGCCGAGCACGTTCAGGATGCGCCCGAGCGCGGCGCTTCCCACCGGCACCGAGATCGCGTGGCCGAGGTCCACGGCATCCATGCCGCGGACGACGCCGTCGGTGGTGCTCATGCCCACCGCGCGCACCTGGTTGCGGCCGATGTGCTGCTGCACCTCGGCGACGACCCGGATGTGCTCGCCGGCGTCATTCGTGACCTTCACCTCGAGGGCGTTGTACAGGTCGGGCAGGTGGTCCGGCGCAAATTCGACGTCGATCACGGGACCGATGATCTGAACAATCTTCCCGATGTGCGTGTCAGTGGCAGTCGTCATGATAGGGGTCAACCTTGGAGTGCCGCAGCGCCGCCGACGATTTCGGCGATCTCCTGCGTGATGTTGGCCTGGCGGGCGCGGTTGTAGGTGCGGCGGAGGATGTTCAGCATCTCCCCCGCGTTGTCGGTGGCGCTCTTCATGGCGGTGCGCCGCGCCGCCTGTTCCGCGGCGGCCGTCTCGACGAGCGCGCGGTAGACCGCGTTGCGCACGTACGAGGGAAGCAGTTCCGTCAGGATCGCGTCAGCCGACGGGAACAGCAGGTAGTCGCGCTGCGCGCCCGTGCGCTCCGGCGCCTTCACCGGGAGCACGCGGTCGGTCGTCGGCGGCGTCGACAACACCGAGTTGAACTTCGCGTGCACGACATACACGGAATCCACCACGCCGGCGGCGAAGTCCGCCATCAGCTGGTCCACGAGCCGCGCCGCGTCATGCAGCGTCGGCACGTCGCCGATGTCCGTGCGCGACGAGGCCAGCTCGCGGCCCACGTACTTGAAGTAGCCGAGGCCCTTGCGGCCGACGACGTGCAGGTCCACGTCCACGCCCCGATCCTCGAGCGCGTTGACCGTCATTCGCGCCTCCTTGATCAGGTTGGCGTTGAACCCGCCGCACAGGCCGCGATTGGCCGTGATGAGCAGGACCACCGCGCGCCGCTCGGCGACGGGCTGCCGCAGGAGCGGAAAACGCTCCGCCAACTCGGCATTGAAAAGGTTCGAGATGACGTCGCCGAGCGCCCGCGCGTACGGGCGCGTCGCCGCCACGCGGTCGGAGGACCGCTTCAGCTTCGACGTCGCCACCATTTCCATGGTACGCGTGATCTTCCGCGTATTCTCCGTGGTCTTGATGCGCCCTACGAGTTCGCGTCCCTTGGCCATGGATCAGATGGTTGATGGCAGATGGCGGATGGCAGATGAACGGGTCATCAGGCCAGGGACTTCTTGTACGCGTCGATCGCCTGCTTGAGCTGCGCCTCGATTTCCTTCGACAGCACCTTCTCCTTGCGCAGCGCGTCGCCGACCTGCGGGAACTTCGCCGCCATGTAGGCGAGGAAGCCCGCCTCCCATTCGCGGACCTTGGCCACCGGCACGTCGTCGATGTAGCCGTTGGTCACCGCGTAGATGATCATCACCTGCTGCTCGGCGGGCATCGGCCGGTACTGTCCCTGCTTGAGCACTTCCACCGTGCGGGCGCCGCGGTCGAGCTGGCGCTTGGTGGCGGCGTCGAGGTCCGACGCGAAGGCGGCGAACGCCTCGAGCTCACGGTACTGGGCCAGGTCGAGGCGCAGGCGGCCGGCGACCGACCGCATCGCCTTGATCTGCGCCGAGCCGCCCACGCGCGACACCGAGATGCCGACGTTGATGGCGGGACGCACGCCCGAGAAGAACAGGTCGGACTCGAGGAAGATCTGGCCGTCGGTGATGGAGATGACGTTCGTCGGGATGTACGCCGACACGTCGCCGGCCTGCGTCTCGATGATCGGCAGCGCCGTCAGCGATCCGCCCGGGGCGAGGATGTGCACGCCGTCCACGACCTTCGGGTCGTTGGAAATCTTCGCGGCGCGCTCGAGCAGGCGGCTATGGAGATAGAAGACGTCGCCCGGGTAGGCTTCACGGCCCGGCGGGCGGCGCAGCACGAGGGAGATCTGGCGGTAGGCCGCGGCCTGCTTCGACAGGTCGTCGTAGACCGCGAGCGTCGCCTTCCCCTCGTTGTACATGAAGTACTCGGCCATCGCCACGCCCGAGTAGGGGGCGATGTACTGCATCGGGGCCGGGTCGGAGGCCGTGGCCGCGACGACGATGGTGAACTCCATCGCGCCCGACTCCTTCAGCTTCTCCACCACGGAGGCGACGGTCGACGCCTTCTGGCCGATGGCCACGTAGACGCAGATGACGCCCTGCCCCTTCTGGTTGATGATCGTGTCGACCGCGACGGCGGTCTTGCCCGTGCCGCGGTCGCCGATGATGAGCTCGCGCTGGCCGCGGCCGATCGGGATCATCGAGTCGACGGCCTTGATGCCCGTCTGCAGCGGCTCCTTCACCGGCTGGCGGACGATGATGCCCGGGGCGATGGACTCGACCTTGCGCGTGTGCTTGGCATGGATCGGGCCGAGGCCGTCGATCGGACGGCCGAGCGGGTCGACGACGCGGCCGACGAGTTCGTGGCCGACCGGCACCTCGAGCACGCGGCCGGTCAGGCGCACTTCGTCGCCTTCCTTGATCTGCAGGTAGTCGCCGAGGACGACGGCGCCGATGTTGTCCTCTTCGAGGTTGAGCGCGAGGGCCGTGATGCGCTCGCCGGTGGCGACGGCGGTGATCTCGAGCATTTCGCCCGCCATCGCCTTCTTGAGGCCGTAGATGCGGGCGATGCCGTCCTTCACCTCGAGCACCGTGCCGATCTCTTCGACGTCGAGCTTGTTCAGGTCGGCGGCTTCGATTTCGCGAAGCAGGATGTCCTTGATCTCACCGGGGCGCAGCGACGTAGACATATCGAGTGCAGGGTGCAGGGGAAGAGTACAGGGTGTGGTGCGGGGTGCGGGAGAACCGGGGAGCCGGGGGCACACCCACTCGGCGTCGCCGCGAAGCGGGGCGCCGTTTTGGTACAGCTTGTGAAATTAGTCACATGCCCCCCATGACTTCAAGGAGTCATTTGGGGAGAAAGTGATGGCGGATGGCGGAAGGCGGAGGGCAGATGTGGCCCGAGGGACCCCAGCGCCCCCATCGGCCATCTGCCATCAGCCTTCCGCCATCACCGTCCCCCACAAAAGACTTGCGGGGCACCCTTTCGGATGCCCCGCAAGCGACGCGAACGAGCCGTCAGAACTACTTATCCCACCACACGCGCGTGTTGAATGCGTCGGCGCCCTGGCGGGCGATGGCGGCGGCGAGCGCATCAGCGTTCACCGTCTGCTCGGTGGTGGCGTACATCATGCGGCGCGGAATGTAGCTGAGCGTCGACTTCGGCCCCGGCACGATGTTCGCCGGGATGCCCGTGCGGCGCCAGTCACTCCACGCTTCCTGACCCTGCGTGAAGAACGCGATCCACTTCTGCGTCAGGATCTGCGTCAGTCCCGCCGCGCCGCCCTGATAGGCGATCGCCGGCTGGGCGAGGTACGCCGCGGCCGCGGCCGCGCTGCCACCCCACTGCGTGATCGACGCCGTGACGCCGGCGTTGTAGTACGCCGCCGCCTGCCCGGCATTCAAGCCGCCGATGCCGCGGTTGGCCGCTTCGGCGAGGATGAAATTCTGCTCGGCAAACGTGACGAGGTACGTCGGCGTCGCCTTGCCCGCCGACGTGCCGTACGTGCCGTAAACCGTCTTGCCAGGATAGAAGATGGCGCCAATGCGCGAGGCGGCCGTCATGTAGCTGCTCGCCGACGCATTGTCGAGCCCGTTCGGCTCACCAGCATACTTCGTCGGATCGGCCACCGTCGGCTGGGCGAAGATGGGGGTGCGCGGATCGTTGTTGGCGACCAGCACATCCATCAGCGTCTTGCTCATCCGGTAGTCGTCACGCCCGGCGAAGTTGTTCGCCCACGGGTTGTTGAACTGATCGTCGCCCGGCCACGACAGCTTCGCGTTGTCGTCGTTCGACGTCATCAGCCCGCCCGATCCCGCGATGGCCGCCGCGATTTCCGCGGAGGCCTTCGCCGCATCCGCCTTCTGCAGGCGCATGGCAAGGCGCAGACGCAGCGCATTGGCGAACTTCTTCCACTTCGCCGCGCTCCCGCCGTAGATCGGGTCGCCGTTGCCGAGCCCAGTGCCGGCACCCATCGCCGCGCTGGCTTCGGTCAGCGTCTTCAGCATCCCATAGTAGATGTCCTTCTGGGCATCGTACTTGGGCTTGAGCGTCGTGCCGGCCGTCCCCTGCAGCGCCTCGCTGTAGGGGATGTCGCCGAACATGTCCGTCAGGGTCGCGAACATGAGCGACTGCATGACCCGGGCCGGACCCCAGATGTTCGGATCCTTCTTCGCCTGGCCCACGGCGTAGACCTGCTGGTAGTCCATCAGGTCGCCGGTGTACGGGCCATTGAACCAGCCGTCCACCGTCGTGGAGCGATAGGCGTACCGGTCCTCGTCGACGTACTGCGCCTGCGCGGTGTGCTGCGCCAGGAGCGAGACGCCCGAGTTCTGGTAGCCGGCGCCGCCGACGTAGCCGGTCGAGTTCGCGACTGCCTGGGTGAAGATCGTCCCCGCCGGCGGCGGGGTGTCGATCGAGGGGCTGTTCGGGTTCTTGTTCAGCCCCGTAAGGTCGGTCGAGCAGGCCGTGGTCGCGAAGGCGACCGTGGCAAGCAGCGCGACCGAAAGCCGAGTGTTTTTCATGATTCGGTTCTCCCGGTTGACGGTCACGGAGTGATGGTGACGTTGATGCCGATCGACTTGGTGGTCGGCAGCGCACCCATGTCAAAGCCCTGACCCGTGTTTCCAGAGCTCGTGGAGTTCTCCGGATCGTAGTTCGGGAACTTCGTCCACGTGTGCAGGTTGCGGCCCACGAGGGACAGGTTCAGCGCGGAAATCTTGAGGTTGGTCAGGTACTTGGCCGGAACGTCCCAGCCGAGGCGGGCGTCACGCAGCTTGACGAAGCCGGTGTTGTAGATGCCGTCCTCGATCGAGTAGAACCAGTTGTGGAAGTAGTCTTCCGACGTGACGTTGTCGGTGTTCGGCTTGCCCGACGCCTTGTCGATGCCGTCCACCACGATGCCCGGCTTGTTCCAGTCCTGCTCGCGGCCGCGCAGCGTCGAGGCCAGCACGCCCGCGTAGTTGCCGAACCAGTTGCCGGACGAGAAGTTCTGGCCGCCCTGACGGATGTCGAGCAGGAAGCTGAACGTGTAGTTCTTGTAGCGGAACTCGTTGTTCACGCCGCCCGTCCAGTCGGGATTGACGTTGCCCAGCTTGGTGTACTTGGACTGGCGAATCGGCAGGCCGCCCGACGTCAGGATCTTGCCCGTCGCCGAGTCGCGCTGCCAGGCACGGCCGTAGATGCTGCCGTACGGCTGTCCCTTGCGCGCCTCGATGCGCGCGTTCCACTGGCTGACGAGGATGATGTTGTCCACGCCCTTCGCCAGGTCATCCACCTTGTTGCGGTTGCGCGTGTAGTTGAACGTCGTGCGCCACGAGAAGCCGTTGCGCAGGTCGAGCGTCTTGAGGGTCACCAGCGCCTCGATGCCCTTGTTGCTCATCTGGCCCGCGTTGATGAACGCCGAGCTGTAGCCGATCGCCGGCGCCATCGACATGGCGAAGATCTGGTCCTTCGTCTTCTTCTCGTAGTACGTCGCATCCACGGTGAGCTTGTCATCGAACAGCGAGACTTCGATGCCGCCCTCGGAGCCGATGGTGCGCTCGGGCTTCAGGTTCGCGTTGGCCGAGGCATTCGGCAGCGTGAACAGCGTGCGGCCGCCGAACTTGGACGACGAACCCTGGAACGTCGTCTGCAGCTGGTACGCGCCCGCGTCGGCGCCCACCTGCGCGTAACCGCCGCGCAGCTTGGCGTAGCTGATCCATCCGCCCTTCGTGATGGCCGGGAAGAGGTCCGAGATCACGAGCGAGCCGTTGATCGACGGATAGAAGTACGAACTGTTCTCCTTCGGCAGCGTCGACGAGTAGTCGTTGCGCCCCGTCACTTCGACGGTGGCCACGCGGTTCCACGTCATGACGGCCGAGCCGTAGACCGAGTTCACGCCCGAGTGGAACTCGGAGTTGGTCGCGGTCGGCGTGACGCCGGAGTTGGACAGGTTGTAGATCTTCGGCACGACGATGTTGCTGGTGCCGTAATAATTGTTGTAGCTGTTGTTGCGGCGGATGTTGCCGCCCACGTTCGCCGTGACGTCGAGCCGGCCGAACGACTTGTTGGCCGTCAGCAACCCTTCGACGTTCGACTCCGACGCGCGGTTGTTGTTGTTGGTGAACGCGCCGTTGCCGGCCGGGTCGGTGTGGTCGATCTGGCCCGCGGCGTAGTTCTCCGTCGCCGTGTAGCGGAAGAAGTCCTGGCCCATGCGGACCATGCCCTTCAGCCACGACGCCGCCTGGTAGTTCAGCGTCGTCTGCGCGATGACGCGGTCACGCGTGTCGAAGTTGTCGTTCTCGTACGCCTGCCAGAACGGATTGTTGTGGTAGTTCGTGTTCCAGTTGAACAGGCTGCCATCGGCGTTGTAGTACTTGCGGCGCAACGCCTCGATGTCGACCTGGCGGCCGAACCACGAGAAGCCCATGAACGGATTGCCTTCCGCGTAGCCGACTTCCGGGCGGTTGAACGCCTGGTTCTGCACCACCTGCAGCGAGCCCGACACGTTGAACTTCTCGGTGACGGCCGCGGTGGCGGAGAGCGACGCGGCGAGCTTGGCGAGCGCCGAGTTCGGCACGATGCCCTTGACGTTGTCCTTCGTCAGCGACAGGCGGGCCGAGGTCTTGGAGCCGTTCGCGGTGACCGCGACGCTGTTCGAGACCGTCGTCCCCGTCTGGAAGAAGTCCTTCACGTTGTTCGAGTGCGCGACCCACGGCATCTTCGGACCGGTGAACTGGTCGATGAGCCGGCCGTCGAGCTTGGGACCCCACGACTCGTCCGCGCCGTCATTGACGCCGCTGCCCGCGCCGTCCACGTACGAGAACTCGCCGCCGAAGCCCTGGCCGTACGCGTTCTGGTACTTGGGCAGCACCGAGAAGACGTCGGCGGTGGCGTAGCTGCGGATCTGCACCTGCACGCCCTCGGCCGAGCCGCGGCCGGTCTTGGTCGTGATGACGACCGCGCCGTTCGACGCGCGCGAGCCGTACAGCGCCGCGGCGTTCGGGCCCTTGAGCACCGTGATGCTGGCGATGTCGTCGGGGTTCAGGTCGGAGATGGCGCTGCCGTAGTCACGGCCGCTGTACGCGCCGACGGTCGAGAAGCCCGCGTTCGAGACCGGGATGCCGTCGACAACGAAGAGCGGCTGGTTGTTGCCGGTGATCGAGCCGGCGCCGCGGATCACGATGCGGGTCGAGCCGCCGAATGAACCGGTCGACTGGATCGCGAGACCCGAGGCCTTGCCGGACATCGCCGTGATCAGGTTCTGCTGGCGCGTCGCGGTGAGGCTCGTGTTGTCGAGCGCCTGCTGCGAAGTGCCAAGCGTCGACTTCTCGCGCTGCACGCTGAGCGCCGTCACCATCATGCCGGTGAGCTGCACGGCCTGCGCCTGCAGCGTGAAGTCCACCGTCAGCGTGGTGCCGTTCAGGTCGATGTTGCTCTGCGCGCGCCGATACCCGATGCGGCGGGCGACAAGCACCGCCGGACCGCGGTTGCGGCTCGGAACCGTGATGGTGTAGCGGCCATCTTCGCCCGTCTGGGCGCCGGCCTTGATCGCGTCAATGAAGACGCTGGTGCCGGCGAGGGGCGCGCCGGCTTCTGACACCACACGTCCCTTGATGGTGGTGGACGCCTGGGCCTGCGCAACGGTGCTGACACCGAAGAGCATGCCCAGACCGACCACGCCCGCGAACCATGCGCGGGCCTGTCGGATGTTCATTCTGTATCCTCCTAAGAGAGGGGCGGAAAAAGGACGCATTACGCCTACAACCACAACAACCCCGCGAGACGCCACGGCGTCACCGAAAAGGGCTCCCGGATTTGCCGCAACCTCGTAATGGGTTATGGGTACTGAGTATGCGAACCGGCTCGCATTCCCGGACATCAGGGTACCCACGCCTATTCTGTAGGGTAGACCCTGACGGCGCTAGACCCTGCTGCGCGACCGGCCCTGACAGAACCGCGTCAGCAGATCCCTCGTCCGGAGGCGGGTGAGCGACGCGGCCCGGATGCCCGCAACCCGCTGCGCCGTGCTGGCCAGGTGCGACGGCGAGGCGAAGCCGAGCACGGTGGCCACATCAGCCAGGTCATAACCGGGATTCTTCGCCAACTCGGCGGCGGCAATCAGCCGCACGAGGTCGATGACGCGCTTCAGGTTGGGCGCCCCGGCGGCCGCGAAGGCGCGGCTGAGGTGCTCACGCGTCACGCCGAGCGTCTCGGCGATGGCCTCCGTGCGCACCGGACGGCCCCCGCCCGCAACCAGACAGTTCCACGCCGCCTGCTGCAGCGGGGTGTCGAGCCCCAGCGCGACATGCGCGTCCCGCAGTGCGGCGGCGAACCGCGTCGTGAAGGCCAGCGGCGCCATCAGTTCGCGCAGCGCGCCGTCGTCCACCCCCTCGATGAGCAGGTCGGCCATCTCGAGCGCGGCGCTGCGGCCCAGCACGCCGGCGTCGGCCAGCCGCGGGGCAACGAGCGCCACGAACGGGATGCTCGGGAACTCGCGGGCCATCGCGGCCGCGGCCCACGCGTCGTCGCCGCCGACTCCGAGGTCCACCACGACGGCATCCACGAGCGCGCCGCGCAGGGCGCTGTCGACGGCCTCAGCGGTGCGGACCAGCTGCAGCCGCGCGCGGCGGCGCGTGAAGGCGCGCCGCAGCAAGTCGCGGCTGCGATCGCGTGTGGTGTACGCCAGCACCGTGGGCAGGAAGACGGGCGCCGCGCCGGTCATGCGTGCGGCTCCGATTCGAGCAGTGCCTTGGCGCGCGCCAGCACCGCCCGCGCATTCTCGTACGACACGAGCGCGACGGCTTCGTCGAAGCGGAGCCAGCGGCAGGCGGTGATCCCCTCGCGGCGCAACGGACGCGCGCGGTGGCTCTCGGCTTCAATCAGGTAGAAGTGGCAGATCTTGTGGACGACCCGGCCCCGAAACCGGAAGCTCCAGTCGATCACGTCGATGGGCGCCTTGAGCGCGACCGCCGACAGTCCCGTCTCCTCGCGCACCTCGCGCACCGCCGCCGCGTCGGGCGACTCGTCGGCCTCCAGGTGCCCCTTGGGAAAGCCCCAGTTCCGGTAGCTGTCGCGGATGAGCAGGAATCGCACGCCGTCGGGGGAACGGCGAAAGACGACGCCGCCGGCCGAGACTTCCTCTCGCGGCGCCCGCGGCTGGCGCTTCACGCGGCGCGTCCGGTGTCGAGGTCCGCGCGCCCTTCGATGAAGCCGCGAACGACCGGATCGGCGGTCTGCCGAATTTCCTCCACCGTCCCCACCTGTCGCACGCGTCCCTCGTGCAGCATCGCGATGCGCGACGCCACCGCGTAGGCCGACTTCATGTCGTGCGTGATGACGATGGACGTGACCCCCAGCGTGCGCTGCGTGCGCAGCATCAGGTCATTGATCACGGCGCTCGTCACTGGATCGAGGCCGGTGGTCGGCTCGTCGTACAGCAGGTACTTGGGGCGAAGCGCGATGGCGCGCGCGATGCCGACGCGCTTGCGCATGCCGCCCGAGAGCTCGCTGGGCATGACCTCGGCCGCGTCGGGGAGGTCGACGAGCGCCAGCACCTCGCGCACCCGCGCGGCGATGTCGCGTCCGGTCAGGGCCTCCTGGCGGCGCAGCCCCATCGCGACGTTCTCCCCGACGGTGAGCGAATCGAAGAGCGCCGCGAATTGAAAGACATATCCGATCCTCGCGCGGAGGCGAAAGAGCGCCGGCCGGTCGAGGGTGGGAACCTCGAGCCCGTCCACGAAAACGGTCCCCTGGTCCGGCTCGAGCAGCCCCACGATGTGCTTGATCGCCACCGACTTTCCCGACCCGGAGTACCCGATGATCGCCACGGATTCGCCCTCGGGCACCTCGAGGGTGAAGCCCTTGAGCACTTGCTTGGCGCCGAAGGCCTTGTGGATGCCTTGGAGGGAGATCACAAATAATCGAAGGAGGAGGGCGGGTGCGGGAGAATATGAAGCGCCACCCCATGTGCGGCGAGGGGCATTCGTCCGGTGCCTGACGCGAACATCGATCGCGGACGGCGATGCGGGATTCCCGTACGAAGCGGCGGACCTTCTCGGTCGCCGCGTCGTCCAGCGGCTGTACGCTTCTCGCTGGACGACTGTCAGCGTTTGGCGTTCAAACTCGCCCCGTGCGCCCCCAAGAAAGGAGCGCGGCCGAGGAGCACAAGCTCTCCCGGCCGCTGTCGTTTCGCTGTTGTCTCTCTGTTGTTTCTCTGTTGTTTCTCTGTTGTCTCTCTGTTGTCTCTCTTAAGCGCTGAACGACTGAAGCGCCCGGCCTACGTCGCCCTCACGCAGCCTCTTAAGCGCCCGGTCTCGTAGTTGCCGCACCCGCTCTCGGGTGACGCCGAGCATCGAGCCGATTTCCTCGAGCGTGTGCTCGCGTCCGCCCTCGAGGCCGAAGTAGAGGCGCAGCACCTTGGCATCGCGCGGCGGGAGCGTGCCGAGCGCCTGCTCAATCTCGTCGGTGAGGAAGCGGTTCATCGCCTCTTCCTCGGTGTCGGGCATCTCGTCGGCGACGAAGCGTTCGATGAGGGAGCGGTCGCCGTCGGGATCCATGGGGGCGTCGAGGCGCACGTCGCCGCTGTTGAGCGCGGCGAGTGACGAGACGACGTCCACCGAGAGGCCCGTTACCTTGGCCAATTCCTCGGGGGTGGGTTCCCGGCGCATCTTCTGGCGCAGGATCTCCGAGGCCTTGATGATGCGCGACAGGTCGGCGGTGCGGTTGAGCGGCACGCGGACGGTGCGTCCCTGCCGCGCGAGCGAGGACAGGATGGCCTGCCGGATCCACCAGACGGCGTACGAGATGAACTTCACGCCCTGGTCGGGATCGAACTTTCGCGCGGCGGTCAGGAGGCCGACGTTCCCTTCGCCGATGAGATCGATGAGGGGGAGGCCGCGGTTCTGGTACTTCTTCGCGACGGAGATGACGAAGCGCAGGTTGCGCTTGACGAGTTCCTGCAATGCATCCTGGTCGCCCGCGCGGATCTTGCGCGCGACCTCGATCTCCTCGTTGCCCTTGAGCAACGGGTAGGTGCTGACCTCGTACAGGTACTGGTCGAGGATGTCGCGCTCGGGCTCGCTGGGCGCGATCCCTGCGGGGACCGCGCGGCGACGGCGGCGCTTGACTTCAGTGGCCATGGACTATGCCTCGACGAGCCAGGGGGCTCGAACGTGAATCGTTAAGGCGGGGGACCCGGAGGCGGGCCTGACCCGGTGCAACCACGGCGCGCTCGCCACAGAGTAACGCTGGCGGCGCCGCCAATGCTGAGCGATGTGTGAGGGAGCTAAAAATAGCGCGATTGGCGATTTACGCTAGAGAGACCGCTTGACCCACGTGATACGTCTGGATAGCTTTTTTGGTTCCTGACGGAACGCTTGGGAGACCGCGCGGCGCCGGACGGACGAGGGGGCGTAGCTCAGTTGGGAGAGCGCTTGAATGGCATTCAAGAGGTCAGGGGTTCGATTCCCCTCGCCTCCACTCGGGGGGCCGTCGGCGCATCGGCGGGCCCATTGCCGGAACCCGATCCGGGACATGCGGGAATAGCTCAGTTGGTAGAGCACAACCTTGCCAAGGTTGGGGTCGCGGGTTCGAGTCCCGTTTCCCGCTCTGAAGCAGAGAGACAACAGCGAAGGAACAGACAGACAACAGAGAGACAACAGGCACCGCACCTGCGGCACAGCGGTTCTGCGGCGGGGTACGTAGGGAAGGCAGCGCCAATGTGGGGACTGGTCTGTGCGCCTTCCGGTGTCATCCCGCTGGTTTCGGGCGGTTAGCTCAGTTGGTTAGAGCGCCACGTTGACATCGTGGAGGTCACAAGTTCGAGTCTTGTACCGCCCATTGCCTCACGAGTGCGCCTCGTGGGGCTTTTTGTTAACTTCCCCGCGTCACCTGCCGGGTCTCCGGCCATTTCCGAGCGAACAATGACGCTTATTCCTCGTCTTACGCTTCTCGCCGCCCTCGTTGCGGCCCCATTGGCCGCGCAGGAGCCGGCGGCCGCGACCTGCCCCGTCGACTTCACGCAGCCGAAGGAACTGGTCACCCTCTACAACATCACCCGCATGCGCGCCCTGCAGCTGGCGCCGGGCGATGAGCGCGCGAAGGCCATCAAGGACATCATGAAGACGGTGGGCAACCCCAAGGTCGCGTCAGCGAACCCGCAGGGGGCCAACCTCATCGCCGGGCAGATGCTGATCCTGTGGGCGATGCAGCCGAACGCCACCGCCACCGCCACGCGCGCCGACCTGAACTGGGGCACGCCCAAGGAGCAGGTGGTCGACCTCGCCAAGATGGCCGACTCGCTGTTCACGACGGTGGAAGCGATGGGCCCGGCGTGCCATTCGGAGACGCGCCCGTTCCGCCAGGCGAAGCCGTGGCAGGACCGCATCAACGCCGCCTTCAAGTTCATGGCCGCCAATGAAGTCGATTCGGCGGAGTTCTACGCCAAGTCGTCGCAGGTGCTCGACCGCTGGTCGCCGTATGCGCCGCGCGTCTTCGCCGCGATCGCGCAGGTGCGCGGGTCGCAGGCCGACATGATGAAGCACCTCGAAGAGGCGCTCAAGCTGACCGAGAACGACACGACGTACGCCGAGGACCGCCGCGCCGTGCTGTTCCAGATCGGCCAGGTCGGGCTGGAGTACGCCGAGATCCAGCCGGAGCCGAACCGCACGAAGACGCTGAAGCGCGCCGCCGAGGTGCTGCTGCGCCTCGCCACGGAGATGCCGGACGCCGAGTCGACGCCGTACGCGCTGTCGGGCCTCGGCATGGCCGCGACGTCGCTCAAGGATTCGTCGCTGTTCCAGACGTGCTACGAACTGGTCGACAAGCATCTCGACAAGTACAGCGACATGTCGGTGCTGCAGGCGGCCATCTGCGCCAACCGCATGGGCAAGACGACGGAAGCCGTGAAGCTGTTCGAGGCGACGCTGGCGAAGAACCCGAACTCGCGTGACGCGCTCTACAACGCGGCCGCGCTGATGTACGAGCTGCGCAAGGGCCGCGAGATGATCCCGGTGGTGAACAAGCTCGTCTCGATCGACCCGGGCAACCCGGACAACGTCGCGCTCTACGCCTACGCGTACAACGTGCTCAACGACCAGTCGAAGCCGGCCGAGCCGCCGCCGGCGCCGGCCCCGACGAAGCCCGGTGTTCGGCCGGTCGCCCCGCCGCCGCCGCCGCCGAGCCCGTTCGCCGACTCCGTGGCCAAGTACATGAAGATCAACGACGACATGCCGCAGCGCCTGGTGGTCGTGGAGTTCGTGCGCTACGCCGACCGCGCCGTGGTGAAGGCCGAGATCGAGAATCGGACGAAGGCCGCGAAGTCGTTCGAGGTCACGTTCGAGCTGCTGGACCTCGCCGGCGCCGTGGTGGACACGCAGGTGGCGAAGGTGGAGAACGTGGGTCCCAATGCCACGAGCGCCTTCGAGGTCAAGTCGGACAAGGCGAAGATTGCGGCTTGGCGCTACTCGCTCAAGTAAGGGCGACGGCGTCCCGATGAACGCCCGGATTCTGGTGATCGATGACGACCCGGTGGTGCGCGGCATGCTGGTGGAGATGCTGCAGCGCGCCGGGTACGACGTGGATTCGGCGGAAGACGGGCGTGCCGGGATGCGGCGGTTTCACGAGCAACCTTCTGCCCTGGTGATCACCGATGTGGTGATGCCGGAGCAGGAGGGGCTCGAGACGCTGATGCAGCTGCGGCACAGTGGCCGCCCCGTGAAGGTGATGGCGATTTCGGGGGGCGGGCGGGTGGGACCGGACGCCTATCTCAACTCGGCGCGGACGCTCGGCGCCGACGCGATCCTGGCCAAGCCGTTCGGGCGGGAAGAGTTGCTGGAAAAGGTCTCGGCGCTGTTGTCGACCTGATTGACCCGCGGCTCTTGGCCGGGTATATTGTGAGTCTCGCCGGCGCGTGGTTGCGCCGGCGTCGGTGTCGTGAGGGGCAGAGAACGACAGATTAGGACAGAGAACGACAGACGCGATCGGTTTGCGCTCGTAGCTCAATTGGATAGAGCATCTGACTACGGATCAGAAGGTTGGGAGTTCGAGTCTCTCCGGGCGCATGTGGGGCAGAGTAAGACAGAGTAAGACAGAACGAGACTTTACCGAATCGGGGCGTAGCTTAGCCCGGTAGAGCGCCTGCTTCGGGAGCAGGAGGTCGGAGGTTCAAATCCTCTCGCCCCGACTGGAACGCAACCCCTTATGTGATAAGGGGTTGCGTTCTTCATTTTCACCCGAGAAGCTGCAACTTCCGGGGCCACTTCGTGGCCACTTTGAAGGGCTGAAATTGCGTGTCAACGGTGGCCGGTGCCCTCTGATGACCATGCCGCCAGCTACTCCGACCCGCGTTCCGTTGCCAGCGCCTGATGAACTGAAGATGACGAAGAAGAGAAGTTGGGACCTCCGCGCTGTTGCCGACGCGAGTCCGCAAGTTGTTGGCCCCCTGACCGACCCGTTTCCGAATCAGCCTCTGTATCAAGCCGCGTGACCTGGTTCGACGGCCCGGCACGTAAGCGGTGCTGCCCACGATCGACACACCTTCGAGCGAGCGTACGCGGTCCAAGCAGCCACTGGCTGGACAGCGAAGGTCTTCAGCTAGCCCTCGCCGGTTGGTATCGGCGGGCGTACTTCCCCAAGACCGCCAGATTGTCCATGCTTATTCGGACGGCAGCGGCCGTGCAGGCAGAAGCTAGCCCTCAAAGTCCGACTGCCACCGAGCGCGTCAGTTTCCTTGTCCACCCGAGGAAATGCACGTTTGACCGGGACGGCACGTCGAGGAGCACACTCTTTCTCCACTCAATCGAGGTTCTGGTGAGGGAGTTTCGGTGGCCACCCGGCTTGGCGGACCACCGGCTGTACAACCGACAGCGAGTCGAGCTTCGGACGCAACGAAAGGCGATCGGAGGTCAACGAGGAGAATCCGACACGGCGCGATGCGCCCCTTCACGAGGGATTGGTGCGACTCGTCGGAACTTGGCACTAGCGTGGCCGAGATGACTATAGTACTATATTCGGACAATGAGTTCTACTAATCAGCGTGAAGCAATTCTCTCGGCCGCGGCGCAGCTCTTCGCTCGTTTCGGCTACCGGAAGACGTCCATCGAGGACGTCGCGAAGCGTGTGCGTATTGGAAAGGGCACGATCTACCTCTACTTCGCGAGCAAGGAAGAGCTGTTCGGCGAAATCGCGCACCAGATCTGGGGAAACGTATTGCGCGAACTAACCGCAGCCGTGAAACGTGCCCGGACGCCGGAGGCGAAGCTCCGAGCGTACATGCGAGGTCGCGCCCATCAGCTGATCCGTGTGACCAAGGACTTGAAGGTCCAGCATGACCTCGCCCTTGAGTTGCAGGAGGCGGCCGCTCCTTATCTCAAGGAGCTTTGGGAAGCGGAGCGAGCGTTGCTCGAGGGCATCCTCGTCGAGGGGAACGCGTCCAACACCTTCGTTGTGCGACATCCTCACGCCCTGGCACTCGCCATGCAAACCGTGGTGCGTGGGCTGGAGCGGTCGATGATCGACCCGCAGAATGGCCCCGAGTTTCGCCGGGCCATCGACGATCTCCTGGACGTGTTGGTCCGCGGAATTACCTCGAGTGCAGGTCTGATTCCCGACCGAGCATGAGGTAAATCACAGGTAGGCGGCGCGAACTCAATATTGCGCCTGAGATTGACCAAAAAACCCGATAGGACCATTCAGTCACCATGGTACCTACCCCCCCGCTACCACCCACCCGGGAAGCTGCACAAGGACGAATGATGAAATCCAGAGAGGAAAAGACAGTGCCCGCATGCGTCGGCGACACGCGAATCCCCTGCCGGAGGCACTTGACCACTCGGTCGGTCTTTCTCGCCGTGGCCGTGGCCGGAGCGGCCGCCTGCCGCGGGGAGCAGTCCGCCGCACCGCCGCTGCCACTCGTGGAGTTGGCAACGGCGGTGGTTGACGGCTCAGGCGAAGATATTGTCCTGAGCGGTACCATCGAAGCCGAACGGACGACGCCGCTTGATTTTGGCGTCATTGGAACCATCGAGGAGCTTGCGGTTCACGAAGGCCAGGTTGTCCAACGCGGTCAGGTGCTGGGACGGCTCAAGACGCGCGCATACGAGGATGCCCTCGCGATCGCCGTCGCTAAGGCGGATCAGGCTGAGGATGCGCTTCGGCGGCTGGAACCCATGCATCGCAATCGCACGATCGCCGACGTGAAGTGGGTCGAGGTCCAGACGGGGGTGCAGCAAGCCAGGCACGCTCGCTCACTGGCCCAGAAGAACCTGGATGACTGCGTCTTGCGCGCGCCGGTCGATGGCACGGTCACCAGCCGGAGCGCGGAGCCCGGCATGACCACCATGCCTGGGCGACCGGTGCTCGTCCTTGTCTCCACTCGGGTCGTCCGTGCGACCGCGCCGGTGCCATCAGGGAAAGTCGCCCGCCTCCGGATGGGCCAGGTCGTCTCGGTCCTCGTGGATGCGGTCGGCACGGAGCGATCGGGGGAAATCGTCGAGATCGGAGTGGTCGCCGATCCGTTGACGAGGACCTACCCCGTGAAGGTACGCCTTCCCAACACTGATGGCGCCTTGCGCGTCGGCATGGTAGCCAAGCTCCGAGTGCGGATTGCGGGAGCCGCGAGCGCGGTGGTGGTTCCGCGTGAGGCAGTGCGGGTGGACGGCAGTGGAGAGCCCGTCGTCTACGTCGTTCGTGGGGACGTGGTTCGGTACCAGCCCGTCGAGGTCGCCGGTTACCGCGGCGAGTACATCGCCATCTCGCGGGGGCTCTTCGCTGGCGATCGCGTGGTCACGTCGGGCACGCCGATGCTGGCGGACGGCATCAAGATTCGCGTGGCTGCCACGCCAGACAGTGGAGCGCGCGCCCGATGAAGGCCCACAACCTCGTCGAGCGCGCCATGATCGAATGGCGCATCGTAGTCACGCTCGTCGCCGGTCTGGCGATGTTCGGTACCATCTCGTTCCTGACCATGCCGCGGCAGGAGTTTCCCGAGTTCACCGTCCGACAGGGACTCGTGGTGGGGATCATGCCGGGGGCCACCTCCGCCGAGGTCGAGGAACGCCTCGCCAAGCCGGTGGAGGCGTTCCTGTTCAGCTTCGCAGAGGTGAACAAGCTGAAGACGTACTCGCTGTCCAAGGAAGGGCAGCTCATCGTCTTTGTCGAACTGAATGACCGGGTGGCCGGGCTGGCTGCGGACGCTTTTTGGGCAAAGCTGCGCCTCGGCCTCACCGAACTGCGGGAGCAGAGCCTGCCGCCCCAGGTCGTGGCGCTCGTGGGTAACAACGACTTCGGAGACACGAGCGCGCTGCTGCTCACGCTGACCTCGGAGGGGCACAGCGCACGCGACCTGCAGACCCAGCTGGAGGTTGTCGAGGCGCAATTGCGTCGGCTTCCCGGAACCTCGAAGCTCCGCCGCTTCGGCATGCAGCGCGAGGTGATTCGCGTCACCCTTTCGAGCGAACGCCTTTCACACTACGGCGTGCGCCCAGCGACGGTCTGGCTGGCACTACAGGGAACGGCGGGCCAGCCGGCGCCCGCCCGCCTCGACACCAAGACACTCGAACTGTCGGTGCATGTGGGCGCGGTGCTGCGATCCGAGGACAAGCTTGCACAGACCATCGTATTCTCGTCTCCAACAGGCTCGCACGTGCGACTGGCTGACGTCGCCAGCATTCGCCGCGAATACGGGCACGACGACGCGTTCGTCCGCTTTGATGGTAAACAGGCGGTGGTCTTGTCGGTCGAGATGCAAAAGGGGCACAACATCGCCACCTTCGGCCGGGAGGTAGACGAGGCGTTGACCGAGGCGCGCCGAGAGCTTCCGCCGACGGTCAGGATCGCCCGAGTGGTGGATCAGCCACAGGTCGTGGCGGTCGCAGTGGGCCACTTCCTGCGTGATTTTGGCCTGGCGATCATGGCGGTCATCGCCATGACCATGCTCCTCCTGCCGCTGCGCGTCGCGATGGTGGCGGCCGTCTCGATCCCGATCTCCATCCTGATCACCCTGGGCGTGCTCAATGCCCTCGGCGTGCAGTTGCAGACGGTGTCGTTGGCGGGCCTCATCGTCGTCCTCGGCATGGTGGTGGACAATGCGATCGTCATCATCGACGATCATGTCGAACGGCTCGACCATGGCGCCGACGTGTGGACCGCGGCGAGGGAAAGCGCGACCAGCCTGGCCGGCCCTGTCTTCAGTGCCACGTTGGCCATCATCATGGCGTACGTGCCGCTGGCGTGGTTTCTGAAGGGAATGGGTGGCGAGTTCGTCGGGAGCCTGCCCGTCACCATCGCCGTGGCACTCGGCGCCAGCCTGCTGGTCTCCGTCTTCCTCCTTCCCATTCTCAACCTCCGGTTCATTCGTCACGGGCTCCACCGGCCTGATGGAGATGAACGCGCAACCGTTCTGGATCGCCTGAGAGGGATCTACGGTCGGAGTCTCGAGCTGGCCTTCCGCCGGCCACGTCTCGCAATCGGGACCGGCGTTGCCTCGGTGCTCGCCGCGGCGTTGCTCGGCTTCTTCATGCCGCGGCAACTCTTCCCGAAGGTCGACCGCAACCAGTTCGCGGTCGAGATCTATCTGCCCAGTGGTCGTCCGCTGGCACAGACGGATGACGTCGCCCGCCGCGTGGAACGGGAGTTGCTCCGAGACCCGCGCGTGACGCACGTCACGTCGTTTATCGGCACGAGTTCGCCGCGCTTCCATACCACGTACATACCCAACATGCCGTCGCGGAATTTCGCCCAGCTCCTGGTGTGCACGGTGAGTGACGAAGCGACGGTCGAAGTTCTGCACGAATACGAACAACGCCACCGGAATAGTTTCCCGGAAGGCTGGGTGCGCTGGAAGCAGCTCGACCTCCAGGCCACAAGTGCGCCGATCGAAGTCCGCCTCTCCGGCAGCGACATTCCGCAGTTGCGGCAGCTGGCGCTGCGCCTCGAAACAGCAGCCCGCGCGATCCCCGGCGTCACGTGGATCCGCAACGACTTCGGCGAGCCGCGACAGGGAGTGAGCGTGCTGCCAGACGCGGACAACGCCGCGCGCCTCGGAGTGTCGTCCGCCAGCCTCCAGGCCTCGCTCATGGCAGGAAGCAGTCTCGGCCTGCCGATCGCCACCCTCTGGGAGCACGCGGATCCGATACGGGTCATCCTCGGCGAGGATCCGCGCGAGTCCCAGACCATGCAGGGGTTCCGCCGGCAGTACGTTTCGTCGCTGCTGCTCGGCGCCGCCGTGCCCATCGAAGAGGTGGCTCACATTCGGCCGGATTGGAACGAGGAGGCGATCGTGCACCGCAACGGGGTGCGCACGCTGACCGTGCGTGTCGATGTCGGACCCGGGATCCTGGCGTCGGACGTCGAGCGCAAGCTGGACCGTGCCCTCAAGCTGATGGAGCCGACGCCCGGTATCCGGATCGGCTGGGGCGGCGAACGGGAGGGCACCGTGGAGAACTACACACCCATGTCAGTCTCAATGGCCGCGAGCGTGGCCATCATCTACCTGATCCTGCTCTTCGAGTTCGGACGGCATCGGCTGGTTCTGCTCGTGATGGTCACGATGCCACTCGCGCTGTTCGGCGCCGTACTTGGACTGATGCTCACGGGAAACGCCTTCGGATTCACGTCGTTTCTGGGCGTCATCGGCCTCATGGGCATCGTCGTCCGAAACGGAATCATCCTCGTGGGATTCGCCGAGGAGCTTCGCGCGCAGGGAATGTCTAGTCGGGACGCTGCCCTGGCCGCTGGTATGCGTCGTATGCGGCCCATCGTGCTGACGGCGGCAGCGGCCGCCGTCGGCGTGGTGCCGATGATCCTGAGTGGTTCCACGCTCTGGGGTCCGCTCGGCGCCGTGACCTTCTTTGGCCTGATCTTCTCGACGCTCCTGACCTTGATCGTGCTGCCGGTTGCGTACTGGTTGATGGCGCGGAGTGTCCCGATCCGGCATGCCTCGACCGCGGCCGCGAGCGGCGTCCTCTTGTTGGTGTCACTGTGCGCATTTCCCATCACGGCGGGGGCGCAATCGGGAACGCTGACGCTTGACCAGGTGCGACGTTTGGCCGCGCGAAATGCGCCCAAGGTTCGGCAGGCTTTGGAGGAAACGACGGCAGCCGTTCAGACACGTCGCGCTGCATTTACGAATTTCTTCCCTTCGGTGTCATCCGCCGCCGTGGCTGTGGCGGCGCGCACGCCGCTTGTTGACGTGAACATTCCTGGCGGCAACTTGCCCGTAAACGATGCCAGGGGTGCATCCACGGGGAACGTTACCGACTTCCCGGGAGTCAGCATGGCGCTGGCTGACCGTGTTCGCGTGCTCTCGTTGACCGCGGTGCAGCCACTCTACGTCGGCGGGCGAGTCGTCAATGGCAATCGACTGGCCGCGCTGGGCGTGGCGGTGGCCGATGACAAGGCCGCCCTCGCTCGACGCGACGCGGTCGCCCAGGCGGAGGAGAAATATTGGCGGCTGGTGACGCTGGGCCAGAAAGGCCAGACGCTGCGTGCTTACAAGGCGCTGCTCACTGATCTGGAACGGCAGGCGAGCGATGCCGTGGCGGCTGGACTGGTGACTTCCAACGACCTCCTCAAGGTGCGGCTGAAGCTGCAGGAAGCCGATGTCGATCGTTCGCGGCTGGAGAGCGGCCGCCGGTTGGCAACTCGCGATCTTCGATTGCACTTGGGATTGTCGGAGTCGGCGCCGACAGAGGTAACGGATACCGTCCCGGAACCCGCGGCCGACGAAGCCTCGCTCGGCGATTCGGGATTGGACATACTGGTGCGACGCCCGGAGCTTCGATTGCTGGGACTGGCTGTTCGCGCGGAGGCGCTAAAGACTTCGATGGCGATCGGAAGCGCATTGCCTGCGGTCTCGGTGGGAGCGCAGTTGCTGCGCTACGATCTTGGCGGCCTCGGAACACGCGGGGATGCGCTGGTCTTTGCCACCGTCAGCGTCCCGCTCAGCGGCGCGTGGAAGACGGCGCATGAGGTGCGTGGGCTTCAGGCGCGAGAGCGCATGGCCGCGCTGCAATTGTCCGAGGCTCGGGATCTCGTGGCGCTCGAGATTTCGAAGCGACACGACGACGTCATGTCCGCCTGGCTGGCCTCGCGGGTCGCGGATCTCGGCGTGCGGCAGGCCACGGTGAACTTGAAGGAGGCATCCGACCGCTCGGCGGGAGGACTCGCTACGCTGTCCGACCTTCTTGAGGCGCAGGTCCTACACCGTCAGGCGCTGGACCGGCAGACCGACGCGCGGGTGGACTACTGGCTGGCTCGGTCTGCTTTCCTCCGCGCAATGGGGGCGGACGAGTTGCCTGCGGCGGAGGCGAGGGTGAGGTAAGATCCGGGGCCGCCGTCTCTCACGGTCTTCGCGCAGTTGCTGAGGTTATCCCACTTGGAGAATCACCATCATGCAAGACCAAACAGGCAACACGACGGGCGACGGCAACGATACCGTCGAGTTCGAAGCTGAAGTGAGCAGCGCTGTCGGAGCGGGTGATGATGTGCAGGAATTGGTGAAGCGGCTCACCTTGCGCGCGATCAGCGCGCATTCGCTCGATAGCGCCTCCCTTGGGCTGATCATTCGTGCCGTGCTGCGCGGCGCGCGGGCGGGTGCGCAACAGGAGTTGCACCAGTCCGCCGCACAGATCGAAATCACGCGAGGACGTCTCACCCAGGCAGTCGCCGGGCTGGACGCGGCGTTGGCGCAGTTCGTCGCAGCGTCGACACTGGCGCTGAAAGAGGCAGCAGGCCGGGCTCGGCAATTTTCCCATGAGGATCTGACCCGCGCCTATACTGACTTGGGAGCCCTGGAGGCGCTGTTCCTGGACAGCCTGCAACGCTCGGCATCGAGTGGCAAGGATGTGGCGGAGGAAATTCTCGCCGACCTTGCAGCGCACGCGCGCATCCATGGTTCTGCCGTCGGAGCGCAGTTGAAGGAAGCCTTGGTCGTAGTCGGGAAGCAGGGCTACGAGGCGGGACGGACGCAGGCAGGGGCGGGTCTGCATCTGGCAGAAGCTACTTCCGACCTGTTGCGCCAAATCACTGCCGGCGTGCTCAGCGGACTGGCCGATCGCGTCAAGCCCTCCCACCGGCCTGCGAGCGAGAGCGACTGATGTTCTGGCAGGCGCTGACGGCGGCACGCGATCTTGGACGACTGCGCGAGATCGCCTCGATTCTGATTCGCTACGGGTTCGGCGACATGGTACGCCGGATGGGACTCGCCAATGCGCTGGAACGAGCCGGTCAGTCATTACGGTTGAGCAGTTCGTCGGATAGCGCGCACATGCTCCCGCCTGCACGGGCGCGGCGGGCGCTCGAGGAGATGGGACCGGCCTTCGTCAAGCTCGGGCAAGTGCTCGCTACCCGTGTGGATCTGTTTGAACCCGAGTGGATCGCCGAATTCAGCAAGCTGCAGGACAGTGCCCCCAGCGCTCCGTACGCCGAGATACGTCAGCAGCTCTCCGATGACCTGGGCGCGCCGCCCGAGGAGATCTTCGTCGCCTTCGATCCCCAGCCGCTAGCCGCCGCCTCCATCGCGCAGGTGCATCGCGCGCGGCTTGCCGACGGCAGTGAGGTCGTGGTCAAGGTGCGTCGGCCGGGCATCCGGCCGATCATTGAGGCCGACCTGCGCTGGCTCTCAAGACTGGCGGAACTGGCCGAGACGGGAAGCCCGGAACTGCGCCGCTACCGTCCGCGAGAAGTGGTGCGTCAGTTCACCGAATCGCTGCTGCGCGAGCTTGATTTCGGCGTCGAATGTCGCAATGCCGAGCGCATCGCTACGAATTTTGCGGAGTATTCCGACGCTGACTCCCCGCGCGATGTGCCCACCGGCAGTGCCATCGCTGACACCCCAGTCGAACCACACCCAGCGACTGCGCCCATCGTCATCCCCCGCGTCTACTGGCCATGGACGGGGGAGCGCGTGTGTGTGCAGGAATTCATCGACGGCATTCCCGGACGCAATCTGGCCGCAGCTGAGGCTGCGGGCCTCGACCGCCAGATACTTGCCCGGCGTGGTGCGCACGCGGTGTTGAAGATGATGATCGAGGACGGCTTCTTCCATGCCGACCCGCATCCCGGCAACATCTTCTATCTGCCCGGCAGCCGTATCGCCTTTATCGACTTCGGCATGATTGGGCGGCTTACGGAGCAACGCCGCGGTCAGCTGATTCGCCTGCTGCTGGGACTGGTGCAGCAGGAACCCGCACGCGTCGTCGAGGTGTTGCTCGACTGGACCGGCGACGGCGAGGTCAACGAGGACGATCTGACGTTGGAAATCCAGGTCTTCGTCGATCAATACCACGGCGTGCCGTTGAAGCGGCTCAAGATCGGCACCATGCTCGCCGACCTCGTTGCGATCCTCCGACAGCACCGGCTAGCGCTGCCACCGGACTTGGCGCTCCTGGTCAAGGCGTTCGTCACACTCGAGGGCATGGGGCGCGAGCTTGATCCGGACTTCGACCTGGTCGGCGAAGCCATGCCTCTGCTGGAACAGGCGATGCGCGCCCGCTATTCCCCGGCCGCCCTCATCAAGCGCGGCTGGTGGAGCGCGAGCGAGGCGCTCTCGCTGATGGACGGTCTGCCCCAGGATCTTTCCCGGCTACTCCGTGCCGCGCGGCGCGGTCGGCTCGAAGTTCACGTTGATGTCACGCACTTGAAACGCGTCGGCAATCAACTCGATCGCGCCGCCAGTCGGCTGGTGGTCGGCATCGTCGTTGCGGCGCTCATCATCGGTTCCTCCATCGTCATGACGGTGCCCGGAGGCCCCAAGATGCTGGGCCTGCCTTCGTTCGGCCTGCTGGGGTTCCTCGGCGCGGTGGTCGGCGGCATATGGCTTTTGACCTCCATCTGGCGCAGCGGGGGGAGGGAATGATCGCGCCAAACGCGAATCTCCAAACGATCGGCCGATTCTGGTCGGTCAGCACTTGACCAGCTGGGTACCGATGCATGCGCTGTCCGTTTCCGGCGCAGTCGTGGCGTGCATACTCGTGACCGTCACCGCCATCGTCGTCTTTGCCATTGCCGTGTGGAGGCGACGGGGCCGGACTCGGTGCCAGGGGACATGCGCGTCACCGACGCGCGATATTCGATCGCCTCGGTCCACGAAGATCATCGTCTTCTATTCTTCCATCGGCTACGGACACATCAGCGCCGCGCACGCCATCCAGGAAGAGATCGAGAGGCAGTCCCCGGCCGCCGAGGTGGCCCTGCAGGACATCCGTGCGTTCATGCATCCGCTGTGGCGCCGAGTCGACGAGAGGTTGTACTGGTTCGTTGCCAACCACCTCCCGGAAAGTTTCGAGAGTCTCTTTCGCTCGATGCAAGCGCGCGGCAACCGCACCGCCTTGCTCGCCCTGCTGCCCAACGACTATCCGGAAGACAAAGTGTTCGCGTATCTGGCGTTGCAGGCGCCGGATGCGGTGCTTGCTACGCATTACGGGGCGGCGCAGGTGCTCGGCACGCTGCGGCAGCGGGGGCTGCTGCCGAAACTGAGGATCGGCTGGCTGCATACGGACTTCTTTGAGGGGTACTTTCCGCGCATCTCACAGCGGATCGACCGCACCTTTCTCGCCCACGCCGAGCTCGAATCGCGCTGGCTGGCTGCCGGCGTGCCGCGCGACCGGATTGTCACCAGCGGCATGCCGGTGCGCATTCCGGCGGACGAACCCGGGGCTCGACAGCTCACGCTCGAGCGGTTCGGTTTGAACCCGGACATTCCCACGCTGTTGCTCACCGGCGGTCGGGAGGGCGCGGGTGACTATCGCGAAGTGGTGCAGAGCGTCGTCCGCCATTGCCAGCGTTACGTGCAGATCATCGCCGTCTGCGGGACAAACGCCAGACAGCAGGCCTTGCTTGCAGACTTGCAGGAACACTTATCGCCGCGGGTGGCGCTGAGGGTGCTGGGGCTCCTTCCCCAGCACGAAATGGTATCGTGCATGCGCGCCGCCGACCTGCTGATCACCAAGGCCGGCGGCATGACCTTGGCTGAAGCATTCGCCATGGGCACACCGACGATTCTCCTCGACGTGGTGAGCGGGCACGAACGGGAAAACGCCGCGCTTTTTGTCCGGCTGGGTTTGGCCGAGCTTGCGGCGGACACGTCGTTGGTGGGCGAGCTGGTGGCGGATTTCCTCGCGAATCCGCAGATCAGGGAGGGCATGCTCAATGCCCAGCGTGAGTTCCGCGACGATGCCCATATCGCCAGCATCGCGCAATTCGCACTCGACGCATCGTTCACTCCGGCCGACCCGTCCGCCGATTTTGGGATGGAAGACGGCTTGCCTGCCCTCGATATCGATCAGGTCCTGGCGCAGCTCGACGTCGACGCTCCGGCCGAGGTCGAACTGCTGCTCTCGTACTCGACCTCTCAGTCGCCGCAGCGCATCGTGCGCGAGAACCCGTTCGGGCATGTGGCCATCCGTGTCGGCGACACCGTGTATAGCGCCAACCACGTCGCCGACCGCTCCATCGACGCGAAACTCCTGCAGCACCTGAGCCTCGCGGATTACCTCTATGGCGTTCGGCGTCCGTCGGGCTCGCAGGTGCATGTCAGTACCTACGGTGTGGCGTATGGCCGGGAAACGCTCGCGCTCAGGGTGGCGGATATCCCGGCAGATTGCACGGCGGCCATGGCTGCCGAAGCGACCCGCATCGAGGAACGGTTCCGGGATGGCTCCGTCCAGTGGGACAGGCGCGAGTTCAACTGTGCGCACGTCGTCGCGCGGATCCTTGAGGCTGGCGGCTATGGTGTCCACTCGCTGTTTGACCGGCTGGCACTGCCTGCCATGCCGCTGGACCTCTTCGAGCGAGCGCGAGCGCGGTTCGAGGAAGACGTGTCCTTGCGGGTGGATCTCGTGGCGTACCGACTGGTGCCCGGATCGCGGGCCAGCTATCGGTTCTCCCGGTTTCCACTCTCGCTCGGGCAACCCTTGCGCTCCATGGCGCGGGTGTTGAGCGAAGCGCCTCGCGATCCGCTCGAAGAAGCGGTGACCAGACAGATCACCGCGTATCTCGGCGACCGCCGGCTCGTGGTCGAGGACTTGCGTGCGCGCGGGTCGACCTCCGGACTCGACGATCCGTTCGTCCTTGACCGACCAGACCGAAACTTGGAAAGAGCCCTTTTGGCAGACCTGCGGCGCCTACTGGCAACCTACGCACGACTGCCGGCCGGAACGATCGGGTGTTTCAGTGATCGCTACTCCGCGCATGAACTCCGCCGTCTCATCAATCGCGGCCAGGAAATCGCCCGGCTGTTTACCGAGCACGCCGAGGAGAGCCTCCTTTCCCCCCCCGCGCGCCGCCTGCGAACGCTCTTCAACCAACTCGTGAGCGAATACGGACGGATCGACGCACGATGGCTGCAAGCGGATCAGGTTGAGGCTTACATGCAGCGGCTGCAAGCCTTCGAGTCCGCAGGTAGACTAGAATTCTCCCGACTTGGCGCATCGCGAATCAGGCGAGCCTGGACAACATGGCGCTGGCTGCACCGCCGCATGCAGCGCCGGTTCCGCCGCTTACCAAGTTGGCCGGCCGCTTAGCACGGTGGGGAGACGGCATGAATGTCTCATCGAAAACGGCACGCGGTCGACCGGCCGACGCGCGGGTGGGGCGTGATCGGGGCAGCAGTCCCAGTCAGCGAGATGAAGCGGGTGCTCGGGGCGCGCCGACTGAACTGCCCATTTTGCGTTCGTTCGCTGTTCACTTCCTGGCGGCGCCCCGTTGCTTGCGATACTCGTCACGATAGCGCAACGCGTCGTCAAACGCGTCCGCGGGCACGACGCCGCCGCGAATCAGCGGGTACGCCGATTCTGCCGCGCGTCGCCATAGCTCGAGCTTCCTCGCGTCGACCGGCACGACGGTTAAGCCGGCCCTCTTCATGGCTTCAATGTCACGCTGACCGCTGCTACGGATCGACTGCTGAAGCTTCGCTCCGGCATGACGAGCGACCGCGAGTAGTTGCGGCCGGAGGTCGACGGGGATTCGCTCCCAAGCGTCCTTCTTGATCACCGTGGCACCCAGAAGCAGCTGCCATTGCAGGTCGGTCATGAACTGTGCATGCTCGTAATAGCGTGTGATGACCGACACCTGCGGCGGCGCGAGAAACGCCTCGAAAAGCCCCGTCTGCAGCCCGGTGGTCAGTTCCGTCGATGGTGCCGGTCTTGGATCGAACCCGAGTCGCTTCCAGATCTCGGTGGTCTTCTGGTCTCCGGCCCAACTGAACAGCTTCAGCTTCTTCAGGTCGTCTGGCTGCGCGACGGGCTGCTTCGCGAAGATCTGGGTCCAGCCGCCGTCGGCCCAGTTGAGGACGACGTAGCCCTTCGCCTCGAGCGCAGACTCGAGCCTGGGGCGCATTTTCTCGAGCACCGCATAGACCTCATCGTACCCATCGAAGGCCATCGGGATGCCCATGGCGTACACCGAACGGTCGATTTCCGCGATCCCCACCGACGTCAGCAATCCCGCGTTAAGCGTACCCAACGTCATCTTGCGCACCACATCAGGATCGTCGCCCTGGCGTCCGCCGGGATACAACAGTACCCGCACCTTGCCGTTCGAGATCCGTCCCCACTGGTCGGCGACGTCTTTCAACACCAGGAACCAGGCCGAATTCTCCGGCACCAGCGTGGCCATCTTGATAGTGACAGGCGGCTGCGCTCGCGCCGGCAGCGTGGCGCCAGCCACGAGGAAGGCAGCACAGGTGAGCAGAAACGAATGCGTGCGATTCATGCCCTATTCGACCCCCAGGGTGACGCCCACATTGCCGCTTCGATCGAAGAGGCGGCGGCAGCCGCGACGCCGGGCATAGGGCGCGACACCCCGCGAGCACAGGCTATGCATATTCCGCCTGCTTCACGGCTGACGTGTGACGCGGCCTACACCGCCACTGCTCCAGCGCATCGGTCATGGAAGCCAGCTGGAACCTGTGCGCTGCTTCTAGATTTTCGAGTCGCGCACGGAGCACGTCGCTCTGGCTAGCGACTGTCTCCTTCGTGGCGCTGATGACGTCGAGCAGGCGCTGCCACCGTGCGATTCGCTGTTCGACGGTCCGCGTCAGGATGTCTGGTGAGATGATGTAATAGTCCTGGCGGTCGCCGGACTGTCCGACGCGCTCGACGATACCCTGTTGCTCAAGCAGCCGCGCGTTTACGCTCACGCTCGCTTTGCTGACCGCGAGCTCGTCTGCCAGTTCGCCCAGCGCTCGAGGAGCCTCGCTCAGCAGGAGCAGGCCGAAGACGCGTCCGGCGACACGCGAATAGCCCTCGAGGTGGAGGATGACGCCGAACTGCTCGATGATACGGCTTGTCGCGGCATTCACGAATCGCGCTCCCGAAGGCTGTTGCTTAAGATCGTTTAGAACTATCTTAACGTTCACTCCTCAGTGCCGCAATGACGAAGAGGCGCTCCGGAAGCAGTCGCTCGGCCGTGCTACCGCCAATGGGTTGCATCGAGCTCGACTTGCACCTCGGCATAGAGTCTCTTGGTCGTTTTCCAGTTCATTCCACCTCTGATTCGTTCGTCATTGGCGTCCGCAAAACCGGTTCTCATGTTCCTGCCGAAACCCGTGGCCGAGTTCCTGGCGCGGCGTTTGATCGGTGCGCGTCTCATCGCGACGATCCGCGTCGTGGGCTCATGCGTGGCTGGCGCGCTGTTCGCCGCTGGAACCATCCGCCTTGCGGCGTGGCTGCTCGGGGCTTCGGCGGTCCTTGGCCTGATCGGTCGCCTGTTGGCGCGCAGCATCAATCCAACGCAGACGGACAGCGGTGTACCCGGCACTGCGATGGTTCACGGCACTGCGATGGACAGCATCGCCGATGGCTTCCTGTTCGGAGGCCTGACGTTCTTCTTTGCCGCCGATGCATGGCACCGCTATCTGCCCATGGTTGCGGTCGGTCTTGCGGGATTGCTTGCGACGCTGATATCGACGTACGCGGGAGCTCGCGCCGAGTTTGTCGGAGTTTCCATGGAAGAAATCGGCGTCCTGGAGCGTCCGGCTCGCTTGCTCCTGTTGGCACTGCCGCAGGCATTCTTCGGGCTGGCGTTCGACGGGCTGCTGCTTCGCTTCGTCTTCGTGCTGTTCGCGGCCGCAGCTATTGCGAGGTCCGTCAGGCAACTTGC
This sequence comes from Gemmatimonadaceae bacterium, assembly GCA_036504815.1. Taxonomy (NCBI): domain Bacteria; kingdom Pseudomonadati; phylum Gemmatimonadota; class Gemmatimonadia; order Gemmatimonadales; family Gemmatimonadaceae; species Gemmatimonadaceae bacterium. The sequence goes on from DASXUN010000015.1 coordinate 90,298, forward strand.
GCACGACTACCTGGCCGCGCAGGGGCTGGCGCCGTCCTCCGCCCACACCGTGGACTACGCTTTGCTCGGGCCAGCCCTGTTCTCGCCTCCCGACACCACCAAGTGAACCAATGAGCCAGCCGCCCAAAAAGGCCATTCGCAGCGCCCAAGGGAAGCTGGGCATTCTCACGCCCGGATTGGGCGCTGTCGCCACCACTTTCATCGCCGGTGTCGAGAGCGTGCGTCGAGGGCTCTCAAAGCCCATCGGGTCGCTGACCCAGATGTCCACGATTCGGCTTGGCAAGCGGACCGAGCATCGGGCGCCCTTAATTCGCGATTTCGCGCCGCTCGCCAGCCTCGAGGACCTCGTGTTCGGCGCGTGGGATCCGATTCCCGATGACGCGTACACCTCGGCAAAGAAGGCCGGCGTGCTCGAGGGCAGGCACCTCGAGCCGCTGAAGGATTTCCTACAGGCGATCACGCCGATAACGGCGGTCTTCGATCAGCACTATGTCACGCGCATCCACGGCACGCACGTCAAGACCGGCAAGACCAAGCGCGACCTCGCCGAGCAGATCCGGCAGGATATCCGCAACTTTCGCGTGGCCAATGGCTGCGACCGGCTCGTGGCCGTCTGGTGCGGCTCGACCGAGATCTACATCGCCCCGTCGGCGGTGCATGCCAGCATCGAGGCCTTTGAGGCCGGGATGGATGAGAACGCTCCCGAGATTGCCCCGTCGATGCTGTATGCGTGGGCCTGCATCATGGAGCACGTCCCGTACAACAACGGGGCGCCGAACCTTGCCGTCGACACGCCAGCGCTGTTGGCCCTCGCCCAGCGCGAGGGTGTGCCGGTCTCCGGCAAGGACTTCAAGACCGGCCAGACGTGGATGAAGACGGTCATCGCCCCTGCGATCAAGGCGCGCATGCTCGGCCTTGAGGGCTGGTATTCCACCAACATCCTCGGCAATCGCGACGGTGAGGTGCTCGACGACCCCGCGTCCTTCAAGACGAAGGAGGCCTCGAAGCTCAGCGTGCTGCACACCATCCTGCAACCGGAGCTGTACCCCGACTTGTACGAGGGCTTCTCGCACGTTGTGCGCATCAACTACTACCCGCCGCGCGGCGACAACAAGGAAGGCTGGGACAACATCGACATCGTCGGATGGATGGGCTATCCGATGCAGATCAAGGTGAACTTCCTCTGCCGTGACTCGATTCTCGCGGCGCCCATTGTGCTCGACCTCGCGTTGTTCAGCGACCTGGCCTCGCGTGCCGGGATGAATGGGATCCAGGAATGGCTGAGTTTCTATTACAAGTCACCCATGGCTGCCGCAGGACTTCTCCCCGAGCACGATCTTTTCATTCAGCAGACGAAGCTCAAGAACACGCTCCGCCACCTGATGGGGGAGGAGCAGATCACCCATCTTGGGTTGGAGTACTATCCATAAGAAGTAACACTGCTCGCCCGATGAGTTCCAATCGAGCCGAAGAATCACCAGGACGCACACCTGCGTCCCACCAGAACTGGCGCATCATGAAGGACTCCCAGCACCCTATTTCAGTCGAGGAACTGGCCCGCCTGTTCGATCAACACATGCCGCATGTCCGTGACATCGGAATGGTGCTGGACGAACGAAATTCTTATGAAGGCACACGGAGGCTCCTGCCCACCGGGCCCTTTCTGTCCGGCGGCTCCGGCACGACGTCCCTCTTTAAGGGCGTGCTGTTCAGTCGGGCGGGCTCGGCCTGTGGCCTAGCGGTGTTTCGTGCGTTGGGACCGACACATGCGTTCGTCGCGCACTCCACATCGGATACGTCGGTCGTCGCGGACGGGCCGCCAGTGCGCCGAAGTCCGGGATCATGAACTCGCGTACCACGGTTCTTCATCAGGGAGATGTATCATGAGCACAGAAACCGACGACGCCCCGCCCCTGCCGCCCGACGCAGGTCCGTCGGAGGGTTCGCTGCTGCCCACCGCGGTGGTGGATTGCGACCATCCGGCCGTGCAGGGCTTTGCGCATGAGTACGCGCGGGGGGCGAACGACCGCGAGCGCGCGGTGTCGCTCTTCAACGCCGTGCGTGACGGGTTTCGCTACGACCCGTATCGTGCCGCAGACCTGACCGTCCATGGCATGCGCGCCAGTACCGTGCTCGCCGTGGGAGCGGGCTGGTGCGTGACGAAGGCCACGCTGCTGACGGCGGCTTGTCGCGCCGTGGGCATCCCGGCTCGGCTAGGATTCGCCGACGTACGCAATCACCTGTCCACCAAACGCTTGCGCCAAGCCATGCAGACGGACGTGTTCGTGTGGCACGGGTTCTCGGAGATCTGGCTGGACAGTGCGTGGCGCAAGGCCACCCCCGCGTTCAACACCGACCTGTGCGAGAAGTTCGGCTTGGTCCCACTGGAGTTCAACGGCATGAATGACTCGCTCTACCATCTGTTCGACCGCAGTGGCCAGCGTCACATGGAGTACCTGCGTCATCATGGCAGTTTCAACGACGTCCCGCTGAAACGGATACTGGCCGACTTCGTGCGTGTGTACTCCGGCTGGCGTTCGGCGGCCCATCAACTAACGACCGCTGACTTCGAGCGCGACGTTGCTAAGCGAACACTCTCCTGACGATTCGGGTGTTGGCGATGTGGCCGGGAACGTTCCTCGGCTGTGGCTACGCAGCGTCGACGAGCGTACGCAAGCGCATATCTCGGGAAGCAAGCAGCTCCTGGGTGACCCGCCCAGCGATGGCCAACCCAATCCACCCTGCACACCGACGGCCGATGGTCGCGCGTGATTGAGAAGACCGGCGGCACCGCCACGGCATCACGCGGCCCGGCAGGCCCATGGACACTCCCCCTATCCTGTCGTTCAATCGCGGAAAACCGATCCACGTGACCACGCGTTCGCACTCACTCGGCGGCTCGCCCAACGACCTTATGCCAACGGACCTTGACAGAGCACTTCGATATACGTAGATATATCGAATGCTTTCCGCAAAGTGCTCATGAAGGACGCCGAGTTCAGTCGGATCGCCAAGGCACTGGCTGATCCGAGGCGGTTTGAGATTCTAAAGGTGATCATCGGTGCCGGCGAGATCTCGTGCGGCCAGGTGGCCGATCGGTTCCCGGTCAGCCAGTCGACGATATCGCATCATCTCCGGTTGCTGACAGAAGCGGGCCTGGTACGTGTGCGGCGTGAGGGGCAGTTCGGGTACTTCTCGCCCGGTCAGGCGACATTCGAGAAGTACCTTGAGGCCCTGAGCAGCCGTTTGCTGGAAAAAGTCCTGATCTAGGAAGAGCAGGCGACGGAGCACGGCAGAAGGATCGGGTAGGCTGGCCAATCGCATCGATGTATGGATGATGCTCGATGAACCACGCCGCCGTTTGAGCGCAATGCACGAATCCCCAATTCTTGAGGTAGTCCATTGAGTCGACACGCAAGCCCCACGTTACTCGTGACCGGCGGATCCGGCCGTCTCGGCCGCCGAGTGCTCGAACTTCTACTCGCGCACGGCGATAACGCGATCATCGCGACGACCCGCAATCCAGACTCACTGGCCGGCCTTTCTGGTAGCCGGGTGGAGGTGCGTCAGGCCGACTTTGAGCAGGCTCCGCGCCAGTTGGCCGCAGCCTTCCGGGGCGCCGATCGGATGCTGCTGATCAGCACCGACGCCTTGGATCGGCCCGGTCGCCGTTACGAGCAAGCCAACCGGGCCGTGGAGGCCGCCGCCCTCGCGGGCGTGCGGCACATCGTCTACACCTCGCTGGCGGGTCATGTGGAGGATTCGCCGGTCCTCATCGCGCCTGATCACGCGAAAACGGAACACGCGCTGGCGGCGAGCGGCGTGGGGTACACCGCGCTGCGCAACAACCTGTACACCGACTTTCTGCCCATGAGCTTGTCGGCGGCGATTGCGTCAGGGCGGCTGTTCGCTGCGGCAGGAGACGGACGTGCGGCCTATGTCACCCGTGAGGATTGCGCGCACGCCGCCGCTGCGGCGCTCCGTTCGCGGTTCGATGGCACGCGGCAGCTCGAGATCACGGGCCCAGAGGCGGTCAGTTATGCCGAACTCGCCGCGCTCGCAAGCGAGTTGTCCGGCACGGACGTCGTCTTTGTCCCCGTTGACACAGACGCACTCATTGCCGGCATGGTCGGGAGCGGACTGCCGGCGCCGGTGGCCCGCCTCATGGCTTCGTTCGACGCCGGCATGCAGCGCGGCCTCTTCGCGACAGTATCGGGCGCTGTCCAGGAGTTGACCGGCTCGACACCGATGAGCGTGCGATCATTCCTTGCATCGCACACTGACGCTCTCGGACAGCGACAAACGAAACCGTAATTGGCGCGTGCAGTCCCCGGCGCCGCCCACGATGCGGTGAATTCCCCCCCCTCAAGGAGCAGCATATGGACACGCTCGCGTTGGATCAGCAATTGAACACGATGATTGTCGATGGCAAATCCGTGGACGCGTTCCAGCGGTTCTACGCCGAGGACGTCATCGCGCAAGAGAACGACGAGCCAGAACGCGTTGGCCGCGACGCATGGCTGCGCGCCCGCCAGGAGATGGAGAAGAACATCACGTCCTTCGAGGCACGTGTCCTCGCACACGGGTCGAATGGTGACATCTCCTTTTCCGAGTGGGAGTTCCGCATGGTGATCGAGGGTATGGGTCCGCTCACGATCGCTCAGGTTGCTGTCCGTCGCTGGAAGGATGGGAGGATCATCCGCGAGCGCTTCTATCACAAGTAGACTGGTCTGCCGCTGCGCAGCGTTTGCTGTGCAGCGGTCGACCGGCTGCTCGGGGACGTCTTTCTGCCGGGACATCCCGTGCCCCGGCGAGATCGTGCTCGACCTGGATGCCCCGGACAATCAATCAGATGCATGGCAATCACTCCTGCCCGATGAAGCCGGCGGAGACTGCCGCGGCTTTTTTGCTCGCGCCGTCCGCTGGTACGCCCGGCGTGGCGTCACGGTGCAGCGCCTGCTCACGCATAATGCGAAAGCGCATCGCAGTCACGCCCGCGTTGGTGACGATGTCCTGCAGCCGCTCGCGCGGCACCTCAGAAGGCAAACACCACCTGCGCCTCGACGCTCGGACGCTCTGGCCACCGCGTCCTCGCCATCGCGTGGCGCCAACTTCTTGCTGCGCAGGGCTCACTCACGCGCTCAGCGGGTCGTTTGAGCCGGGCCCCCTCCCGAGCTGCGTGTCCCTGGTGGCTCCGGAATCGGATACTCCCCCCGCATCCACGATCTCACCACCGACACATCGACCGACGAGAAGACCTCCGGCGGACAGTAGATCAGCTGGTGTGTGGCGCGACCGTGCCGCGACAGTCGAGGCGCTCGGCACGGGATGATCAGCAGCCGGCGATCGGTGGCGGATCGCTGCATCAGTGGGCCTCGCAACGTTGGGGTCTGCTTCCGGAAGTGCTCCACCAAGTCTCGCGCCGAGTGGAAGTGAGGAATCCACGTTGCGGGGAATCCCGCGGCAAGCACGGCATTGGCGAACGCGCGATCCTGTGCCTCCTGCCGTGACGCCTGTGTAACGGGCACACCCGCCCGTTCCATCTCCTGCGCGACCGTGGGCCAGTTGAGATAGCGGCGCCCGACAAGATCGTAAGCTACGATCGGTGTCCGCTGTCGAATCAACCGTTCAATCACGCGCGTTTGCGACGTGCTGAGTACCGGCTGCTGCTCGGCCGCCCGGGTATCCTCATACGCCCATCCCGCACGTCGCGCCGTCTGCTGTCGCGCATACTCCGGGAACGCCTTCTCGAGACACGCCTCGTCCGGCGCCACGACCAGCGCACCGTCCGCGTCGACTCGGGCCGGTCCGAGGACGCCCTGCATCACCCGGTGCCACAGTTCCCGCTCGTCAGCGCCCGTGCGATGAGCCAACACACTGATCGTTTCGCCTTGACCGCTGACGATCGCTGGCACCTCTTCGAAGTACCTGTGCAAGAGGGCCACCGAGTCGACCTCATCCGGCGTGAACTCGCGGGAACCGATGATCTTGAGTCGGCCCGCCGCCAACTCTCGGGCGATTGCCTTCCGTTCGCGACCACGTTGCCGCTGCGTGTACGCCCACAAGCGTTGCGGCTGCGTGGTCCAGACGGGTCCCGTGAGGATCAGCAGTTCCGTCGTAACGCCGTGCGGGAACGTGATCTCCGCCAGGGCCAATTTCGGCGCGATGCGCCGGAGCGCGATCGTGGTCGTCAACAAGCGAACGAGTCGGCGCGTGGCACCAGGCACCGGGGCGGCGAGGACGAAGAGCTGCTCCACACGACCGGCCAAGGAACGTAACGCGTTGAGAACGCGTCGCCGCAACACGGGATCGCCTGTCGACATCTGCGCCTCACGCGCCTCCATGAGTGCCGCACGAAGGGCTTCGCGCTCGTTGAGATCATGTTCCATCGTCAGGACAAGCGCCTCCCGCAGCCTGTCGCGCGTTTCGAGATTCGCGTGCACCATCAGTCGAATACGTTGCTCCACGTCGGCGAGTTTGTCCTGCAGTCCCGCCAGCTGGCGGATCTTCTCACGTTCGAGACCCTCGACCAGGTGTCCGAGTTCTTCGAGGGGCACCGCGCGATAGGCCGTGGCGATGGCCGACAGGATCGGTCCTTCGACAACGGGAGAGAACCTCGCCGCATGCGGCTCCAGACTCTCAATGCAATGTGTGGACCGATACTCATACGTCGTTCCGGCACGACGTCGCGCGCGCACCGTGATCCCGCAACGATGGTGCGACGCGTCCAGCCAGCCACACCGCATGGCCGGCAGTTTCGGATCCAACGGCGCTCTCGCGCGACGCGCGCCGCGGCGCGTCCCCTGGCTCAGTAGACGCCGCATGAGTTCGTATGACGAGGAAGGCGCAAATGACGGAAAGGCGTCCATCTTCCACACGAGCGCGCGCGGATCCGCCACGCCGTGCCGGTGCGGATCGCGATCGCGACGACCCAATGGTGTCAGAACGTCAACGGACGTGCCCACGACGCCGCCGTCTCCAGCGCCCGTCTCAGGTTCCTCGTCGATCTTCGGATTGCCGAGATCCTCCTCGCGCCCGTCAACTCGCACGATTCGCATTACATCATATCCCCAGCAAGCAGATCATCGACGCCCGGCAGAGCAGGCCTTCCCTGCTCCAGGGCGCGGTTGAGGTGCGCGCCCTTGTGCTGCTCGGCGCGATCGGCGCGTAGAGTCTCGTGCACCAGGCCTTCGGCATAGAAGGCGTAGATGCCGTATAGGGCGGGCAGCATAAACCAGCGACGAAGGGCCTGCCGGTTGACCTTCCGCCACTGCATCCGCTGACCCGGACGCCAGCGCGCTCCCGTTGTGCACGGCACAAGCCCTCTCCGTGCCTTCGGCCACCCCAGCTCGCCCGCTCGAATGCGCGCGACGACCGCTTGGACATCCTGAAGCTCCAGGAGCCACTTCATCCGCAACTCAACGGTCGCACTCACCTCAGCGTCCGGAAACGGCAAGATCCGCAGGGTTCGCGCGTCGAGCACGCTGCCTTCGCGATGCCGGGACAAGTCCCGTACCCAGTCGCGGAGTCCGTGCTTCTCCAATGCATGGAGATACTCGCGATTGTGGGGATCGGCCCAGACCAGTCCCGACGGAAGCGGAATGCGGGCAGCCAAATTCCGGGCGAGGGTGCGCCGGGACTTCATGCGCCACGACACGGCCACCCGCAGTTCCCGCCGCGCCTCCGCACTGCCAGTCGTCAGTTCGTACTCATGATCGGGATTGGCCGGATCCAACAGCCGAGCGCCCATCATGAAGATGACGCCGTGCCGCTTGGCCAGGCGAAGGAGCTCCTCCATGTCGCCAACGTGCCGAGAGAGGCGATGCGTGGCTGACGTCACGATCAGTCCGACCTTGTTGGCCTGGATCTGCTGCAGCAGATAGGTGAAGAGTCGACGTCCCTCGCTGGCGGAGGCCTGCTCGCCCAACGCTTCGAGCAGCGTCACCACTTCGTGAGAGACACCGAGGTCCAACACTTGGCCAACGCACTGCGATCGTTGCATCTCCGGACTACCTTTAGACTCGCGAGCTTGCGTCAGGCTGCTCTGGCGGATGACCACGAACGCGCCGCGCTCTGCCGCCGCCCTCAAGCGCACGCGATCATCCACGACCGTGGGCTGCGCCCAGTTCATCGATGCACGAGCGGCCTGGAACGGATTGACAGACTGGGACAGGTAGGGATCGAACGTCATTGGCTGGTGCTCTCCTCCGGTTCAAGTGAACTTGACTCATCTCTGCTCGCGAACAGGGACAACGCACCTCGGAGCGCGGTGGACTGCGTGCGGACGAGAAGGCAGTCTGCGAGAATCGCAATCATCGGAGCTGCTACGCCGCGCGGGACGGGGAGCGTGTCACGGGGACCGCTCAGGTGCCGAAATGAGCCCGGACGATGGGGATTGAGCGGTGGATGTCGCAGGCACCGATGCATCGAAGTCAGTGTCGAGAGCCGGTGGAGTCGTTTCTCCAGTCGTCTGCTTGACACCTTTGGCCTTCGCTTCGAGTTCGTCCTCCCAGCTCTTGAGAGATCTACTGAGGTCCCGAAACCCACTGAGGTTCCACGGCGGTGTAATCATCACGTTCTCGGGTTTGATTGAGCCGCATACCCGGAACATCCCGGCCTTGAACTCGGTGCCGAATGCGCTGTGGTCCTTCGGAAAGAGCGTCACGCGGCGACTCCGGCGCCGCTGACCCTTCGAATGTTGGGATGAGCCCACTTCAGGCATTCGGAATATCCGAAATAGTCGGTGCACCGAGAGACATGCTTCTTGAGACGCGTGTTTCTTGGTGAATCGTCGACGTGACTCCGGTCGACGTGATGCGGAGTTCGCAGCGATTGCTGTTCCTGTTGATAGAGTAGCGTGCCGGAGTTTCTTTTGGTTAAACTCTTGGACCATCAACACTTACGCGTTGAGACGCTACTCCACGCCTTGCCTCCGCACGCGGAGCAAGAATGAGGCTATGCGGTGCGCGTCGATACGATTGCCGGCGGCCGTAGAGGCTCCGTTGTCGTTGCGGGACGGGCCAGACGCGGCGATCCGCCGAAGCATCGCAGCAGCCTGCGATGTCTCGACGGATTGTGGTCGCGCCTCAGCGGCGGGCTGGAGTCACCGAGTTGTGTGCATGGGTGCGGACATCCTCTCTCGTCGTATCGAGGCGGACGAGCGCGCGTTTCTTACTCTGGCGCGCGGCAGCAGACGAGCTCACGATACGAAGGACCGCTGGCGCGCATCCTTCCGTGCGCTCACTCTTCGCCCAGGAACAGACCGATATCCGTTAGCCCCAGTCACGATGACCGTGCAACCGATCTTCGATCAGGTAGCGGCCGCGATGTATGTGGACCCAATCCTGTAGCTTCTTAATGATTCCATATCCGGCGGGCATACCCACGACCATCCTAACCCGCCAACGGCGCGCGGCGCGCGACCGAAAGGCCATTTTGCCGGAGCCGGTCCCGTCGTCTCCCTAGTGACCGGCGCGGATGGGAATGCGCGGGCGACGTACGTCGCCTCTATCGTCGGTGGGACGGAACGCATCCGCGCCAATGCCCAGGGCGCTGATTCAACCGACCTTCGCTTGGTTCTCGCCATGCCGGGAATTGTGCCCGTCCGACGCAGCGGGAGCAACTACTTGATCGTTCCGACTAGCAACCATTTCCCCGCGGACAGTTTCGCTCAAGCTGGCGTGATCGAGGCAACGATGGATCTATTCGCGCGGTACTTGGAGCTCAACCGGCAGTTCGCCACTCAGTATCCCTTCATCGGCGACCGGGGGAGGTTCCTCTTGACTGCGCTCGGATTGCCGCGAGGCGGTCTGTACGACTACAAGGCGACCTGGGCGCCGCCGCATGCGAGTCATCGCGAGGGTCTCGATGTAGACTTCAATGACGTCACCGATAGCGGCGCGGAATCAGGGCCCACTGCGGAGCGGCGCATGAAGCGTCTGTGCGAGCAGGTCCGATACAACGGCCGCGCCCTGAGTTGCGTGCTCGAACTCCCAAGGCAGCCGGGGCAGCATTTTCATATCGACTTCGAACGGAGTTTTCAATGACGCTCGCCAAGCTCTTCGGAGGTACGACTGGGACGGTCCTTGTCGGACTCTTGATGCCTGCGCTACTGGCCGCCCAGGTCGGATCTCAGCGTCGGGACCCCGTAAACGGCATCGTGTACGTTAGCGTGCTGCTCGACGATGGCTCGTTTGGTGAAGTGCTGGTCACGCCGGCGGATCGCATCAATGCAGACGTCATCCCTGAGGTGACGAAGCTTGGCGGAGGTGCGTGGAAGTACCGGTTTCTGGTGCGGGTACGCGCCGGAAGCACGCAGCGTCTGATGTTCTTCGAGGTGCCGTGTCCGGAAAGCGCTGTCATCCACAACATCCAGGGGCTTGGGTTCAGCGCGCGCGAAGGCTCCTGGAACGCGGTGGCACGGCAGCAACTCACGGGTGACCGATGGATCTGCGAGGCCACCGGACCGGAACTATCGCCCGGGGATTCGCTCGTGGTGACGTTTGAGAGTGCGAACCTGCCGGGCTTTGACGCGCTACATGCCATCGGCGATGCCCCCGATGCGGTGTGGCCTTGCGGCGAATGTGCGAGTGACCCCAGGAACAGGCCGGCACGCGCGGTCATCGATTTACTCGACGGTACCCGTGGCGGCTGGGCCGTGGTCCAGAGTCTGAGCCCACGGCGGCCGCCCAGTGCGGCGTCGACGCCGGTCGAGACCTTGCATCTCCTGAACGAAGATCTCGCCTACGCCTGTGGGCCGCTCGCAGCCATCGGACCGTCCGGCATCTGTCAGAGTCTCCAGGCTAAGCTCAACGCGATGGACGCCTCCCTCACGCGCGGACAGGCATCGGCGACGGCCGGTGCGTTGGGCGCATTCGCGGCCGAACTCGACGCGCTTCGAGGAGAGCATATCACGGCGTCGGCGTACGCCGTGCTGTCGGTGCTGACCACGCATCTGCGCGACCAGCTGTCGCCGTAGCGTGGTGCTCGAGAGGCTATGGCGACAGGAAGGCCACTCGTTCGATACATGGGGGGCTGCGCGCGACGGCAGCAGCCAAGACGACGCAGCCGGCTTCGTGTGCCCCGGCGCACGTCGTCCAACAGGCGTCTCCGTCAGGTATTAACGGCGAGCTCGTCGTTCGGTAGCGATCCAGAGTCCTCCTGTCCGTCACCGACCTCGCCGTGCAGCGCGCCGAAGCGACGGCGCTTAGTACCACAGTTTCAGGTCTGACCAGCCGGGCGCGCGCGGCAGACGCCGCGACAAAGGGGGCTCCGCCCGGCACTACGCACGTCGACCGGAGCGTGCCAGCGATTCAGCACCTCTTGGCCCGCCTCGTCTTCCAGCAACGCCCGCCGGATCCCCAGCGCGTCATCGCGTGCTCCCGCTGGCAACGCCGCCATCAAGAAGCCGCCCGTCGGGCGCACTTCCGCCCGCACAGACATGACCCGCAACTGTAGTACTAGGCATCGTGCTGGGGGAAATGGAGGCTCGGGAGAAGACGGCCTACGAGCGGGTGGACGATCTTCCACTCATCGACGACTAGTGTTCCCTCGGTGAGTATCGGGCGCGCAGCTCTTGCCCGCACCGTCGCGTGGCGTTCGTGTGGGATGAACCGAACCGTCGTCACCTCGCAGGATGCGGCCCGGATCTGGCCGCCTCTGGACAACCGACCGCGTTTCGTCGAGTCTAGCGCGAGGGCGAAGGTCTCACCGGTTACTCCCCTGCAGCACACAGCAAGTCGCCACCATCACTCGCGCGTCCGCGCGTGTGGGAGGTTGAGTATGAGTCAGAAGCCGCGAACCCTTCGATGGGCTCTCGATGAGCATTCGCACGCGAAGCACGCCGTCCTTCGAGAGTACCTGAAGGCGTGGCTGCCGATATCGGCCTTTTCGGAGGATTCGTTCCTCTTTGTGGACGGCTTCGCGGGCCCTGGTCGCTACTCGACCGGAGAGGAAGGCTCACCCATCATCGCCTTGCGTGCTTATCTGGAGCATAGGGCACGGCCGCACTTCACCGGCACTCCGTACTTCGCCTTTATCGAGGGTGACTGCGATCGGGCTGCCGCGCTGGAAGCGGAGGTGAAGCATACGCTCGACGGCGTGGCCTCTCCTCCGCCGTACGACGTGGAACACGGCACATTCCACGAGGTGCTGGCCTCGCTGCGCGATCACCTCACGGAGCGCCGGCTGCACCTGAAGCCGGCGTTTGTCATGGTTGATCCGTTCGGCATCGCGGACACGCCGATGTCGGATTTGGTTTGGCTGATATCGAATCCCAAATGCGAACTGTACGTGTCGTTGATGGCATCGTTCATCACACGCTTCGAAGGAACGGAGAGCTTCGAGCAAGCACTCGACGCGCTCTACGGCACCCACGCCTGGCACGACTTCACCGATCTGCCGCACCCGGAGAAGCGAGTGGCGCTGCTGAACCTGTATGAGCGGCAGTTGCGCACGGCGAGGCCGGGTCTGCTGGTCCTGCGCTTTGATCTTTACGACGGCAACGTCTACAAGTACACCATCTTTCACGCGTCGCGGCACGAACGGGCGTGCGAACGCATGAAGCAGGCGATCTGGACGCTGGACCCGAGCGGGCGTTTCCAGTTTCGTGGACGCGGGGATGTGGATCAGCTCAGCCTGTTCGGACCGCGGCCGTGGAGTGAGGCGCTGTGCCGAGAGTTGCTCGAACGGATCCCGCCCTCCCCTGCGTGGACGATGGTGGCGGAGCTCGAGATCTACCTGCGATCAGATCGCACCCGCTTCCACCCGGGGCAACTGAAGACTGCCCTCAAAGACCTGGAGCGCGATGGCCAAATCGTGGCCGACCCTTCGACGCGCCGCCGACACGGTGAGTTTCCATCCCGCACGAGGGTACAGCGCGCGTCGCCCTAGATGACCGCGCGTTCACGCGGGTATTCGTCCCACGTGCGGCCATCGAGTTCACGGCCACCGGCCTTCGGGGTAAAACCGCCCCATTGCTTCCAGAAGAAGCGGATCCTCCGTCGGCGACACAACGCGCGCAACCCACGCGCCCATCGGATGTCGACCGGGCGATACCCTGGTCCGCTCTCCCCGCCGCCGATGATCCAGTCGATCCCGCTGACGTCGAGGTCATCGAGCGGTCCGAGCAGCGGCTCCGCGGAGATGAACCGCACCGCGGCAGGGATCGCGCGCAACGCGTTGGCGCGGTGCGCCACGTCCATGTTCTCAATCGACGTCCCCATCCAGATATTCGGGCTCCAGTTCAGCCGGTCGGCAAGGCGCACCGCGCGCTCCGGTCGCTTCGTCAGGAGTTGGAACTGATGCTGGCCACACTCGTTCATCACCGCGAAGACCCGCTGGATGTGCTCCAGGGAGAAGTGCGCGTGAAAGACGTCGCTCATCGAGTTGACGAAGACGCGACGGGGCTCCTTCCACTTCCGCGGCAGTTCGAGGCGATCGATCCAGAAGCGTGGAGCGAACGGATCGTCGCGATTCGCGGAGGACTCCCGCACGGGCGGCTGCTGTAGGTAGAGCTGCCGTGTGCGTCGATAGGCCACGACCTGCGCGTAACAGTGATCGCAACCAGCGGAGATCTTCGTGCACCCCGTCATCGGGTTCCACGTTTCGTCGGTCCACTCGATCTTGGTCGGCATCGAGCGCTCCGGCTCAGGGTGATAGTGCCAAGAATGGCGGCACGGCTCGACCGCCGCAACCGCAACGCGGACCGGAGTTCGAAGGTCGACGAGTCGATGACCATGATGTATCGACTGCTGGGCCATATCGAGCGACCCATCGGGAAGGTTGCGCCGACGAGCGGTTGCACCGCGCAGCGCGAGACCGACACGCGCTCGCAGCGTGTGCCCGTGCGCTGACGCACCTCGTCGACGACCTGGAACAGGTCCCGAGTGCCACGGCCTACGAGACAACGCGGGTTCCCTGCGGGATGCCGTGTCCGCCGCTCGCGAAGCTACCACGACCCTCTGCGTGTGCTGTACCACCGCGACTGCCAGCGCTAACCCCAGAGTGACCGATTCACCTGCCGCATGCTGGCGCTGCCGCAGAACACGCAGTTTGCGTCTGCCAATCGTCGCCGACGGCGAGACGCGAGAGGCGGCCGCCAGGCGCTGACGCTCCAGTAGTTGTCGCTTCTAGGAGGGCCACTCGTCAAGCGCCGCGCCAGCTCCAGGGCGAGCAATGTGCCGGCGAGCGCACTGATGAAGGCGAAGGGCGCCAACACGCGTTCGTCCGCCGTCGCCGCCAGCGCTCCCGAGGCGCACAACTGCTTGAACAGCGTGTCGTAGGCCGCCCCCTCGATATCGGCGATGACAAGGTGCGGGTGACGTTTCGCAATCCGAGCGGCGGCCCGCGAACTGATGCGTGATTCTCGAACATCCGTCACTGTGACATCGAGATGATCCGCGATATGTTGTTCAAGCGAATACTCCGCTTCGTCGGCGCGGTAGATACACGCCAAGCAGGCGGCCGTCGTCGGTTGGCGGTGATGATGGATGACCACTTCGTGAATGCCGGTGGTCGAGGCGTCGAACACCTCGCCTGGACACTCATTCTGCAGCTCGCGTCGCGCGCGACGACTATCAACCGCGACGATGAGACGAGGTAACCATGCGCCATTCGTCTTCATTGGGAGGTTCTGGAGCCGCGCCCTGTAGCCCCGAAGCGTCAATTGCGCGAAGTCCGCGCGCGCCTTCTCGGCGAGACACAGAGCCTTCGCTTGGCCGATATTGGGCGGATTGAAATAGAGCTGTCGATTCAGGTTACCTGACGCCACGACATCGTCGTCCGCGATGACCAAGTCTCCGGACACCGGGAGATGCCGAAGCGCCCAGAGAAATCCGTTTCCGATGGCGCCCGCGCCTGCCAGATACGCGGTCCCCACATCAAACGGGGTGGTAAGTTGCACATCGTCGAGCCCTACCACGGCGAACGACAGACGAAACGGCAGGCGCAGCGGCACCGGACCCGATTGCGGCATGGTTTGGGGCAGAAGCGCGCGGATGGCGGCCGCAGCGATGTAACACGCCGCGAGCGCCACGTAGGGTCGCGACACGGGAACGTCGAGAGCCGCGGGGAGCTTCGCGTCGTCGATCGTGAGGCCCGCACGATCGAGGACCGCGAATCGGCGTGGTGCCGTGCTCCTCGGTGTGGTCGCTCCCACAACGACCTCAAGCTCCGGCACGAAGCCCTCAGACGTCATGCTGACGTGGGTCACGGAACGCGCCAATAACTCGATCACGTCCTGCGCGAGGGCGAAGGCGGTCGCGTCGCTCGCTGGAGCGCTGACCAGCACATGGCGGTCCAGCGTGCGCTCAGCCTCATCGACGCTGAGTCCGGCGGCGCGGGCGAGCGTGCGAGCATTCTCTGATCGGGCCTCCTGCGTCAGGAGAGATCCAGGCATGTGTCCACCTCCCGTGCGGGCACCGCACACCAAACATTGCTGGCGTTCAGGCGGAAGACCCTCACATCGTCCGCGAAAGTCCGGTCCTCGGTGTTGAGGGCGAACTGGGGCAGGACCAGCGAGAGCGCCCCTTCATGGCGAATGATGGCCCACGTATCATCCGCGACTGAATGGAATGCGTCGCGCGGATGCGTGTGCACCTGGGCTGCCACCATCAATCGTTCACGTCGAAGATGTGCCTTGAGCTCGCGCATGCTCGCTGGCGGAATCCGGAAGAGATCCGCGCGCGCTTCCTGCATTGGCCGATAGCATTCGGTGACCACGATGGAGTCGCCCGCTCGTCGACCAAGCCAAAGCACCACGCACTCCACGCGCGTGCGTCCCGTCTCCTGAAGTACTGAGAGCGTTGTCGCGCGCAGCGACGCGTTCACCCGGACTCGCATCAGCCGGCTCCTTTTCGCCAGGCGTGCCAAAGCTTTGTCAGTAATCCGCCAAGCGAGTATTCGTCCAGTGTTTTCAACGGTTCCCACGGATCATTCAAATGGCTCGGATGGCAGTGGTACTCGCGCGACCCGCGCATGCAAACGAAGGGTCGACCGGTCGTGGGATGTGGACTGTTGTTGAACACGCCGGTGGGGTTCGGCAGGAGTTGCGATAGCGCCGTCCCCGTCGCGTCGAGGAGTGCGATGGACGCGGGCGTGTCATTCCAATCGTCGCACGTCAATCGCACGCGGAGCGTCGTGCGCCCAGCGGCCGCAAAGGAACAATCAAGATCAGGGAACTCCTGGGTATGCAAGATCCAGCCGCGCTGCGCGAGGAGCGACGCTGGAATGCGCGCGACCTCCTCGCGAAAGCGGGCTTTGGCAGCTTCGGGGTGCACGGCTACCCTCCCCCGCCTTCCGGGGGGCCCCAATCCAGCTCCACCCGTCCCTGGAGGTGGTTCTCGAGGTAACTCCTCGTGGGATCCACCTGACGCAGGCCGCCATCATCGGAGACCGTGACGAGCCACCCGTCGGTGCTCGTGAGGTGCAGGGCGTGCGCCGCTGCCTTGAGCACCACCGACACTTTCTGGTGCGGCGGAATCTCCTGGTACCCTTCCTCGGGATAGAGTCCGGCGGTCGTGGAAACCGAGACCTGCACCTTCTCGGCCCGCTCGACCGCCGCGTTCAGGTGGGACTGCGCAAGATCGCTCACGGAACCTCCGACGCTAAATGATGGTACTGTAGTTTATGGCCAGTTTATACATATGTCAATGGCCAGTTTTCACACTATTTGTCTTGCGTAATGGGCCATTTGTTGTTACCTTACAGGTCGCTCACAGGGGGGGACGTATGGATCGCCGACAGATGACGCTGATGCTAAGCGACCGCGAAATGACGGTGCTCGATGAGCTCTCTGCGCGCCGTGGGATGTCGAAGACCGCACTCGTTCGTCAGGCGCTGAGGCTTTATCAGTCGATCACCGAGCGCATTGCCTCCGGCGACAAGCTCTTCATGGAACACCCGCACACGAAGGAGAAGGCAGAGCTCGTCGTGCTATGACGGAGTTGATCAACGTCGTCCCGCTCTACAATCGACAGACGGGCGCGTTTGAGGAAGCTCGACTCTACCAGCCGGTCGATCGCTCACATCTCGATGACTTCGATGCCCGCTGGATGCCGGAGTTCGATCGGCGATTCGAAGCTCATGCGACCCGCGGCGGCCGCGGCATCCCCGAGCAACTCCAGGATTGTCGCTGGGACTGGCGCGACTTGGTCGAGAAGTACGCCCGACGGCTTGATTACGAGTCGTTTGCCCTTGAGTGCGCAGGAAGCACCCAAGGGCTGCTCCTGGTGGCCACGGCGGCGTTTGGTCGCGCCCCCGGGAACATGGGCCTTGAGATCATCTATGTTGATCGCCTCGCGACGGCGCCGTGGAACCGGCTCGGTGGCGCACGACCGCCGGTGTACAAGGGAGTCGGTCGCATCTTGTTGATCGCCGCCATGAGCTTGAGCGATGAATTGGGATTCCACCGACGTCTGGGATTGCACGCCTTGCCGCAGGCGGAGTCGTGGTACCGAGAGGTGTGCGGCATGGAAGATCTCGGTCCGGATCGCGCCTATGCGAACCTCTGCTACTTCGAAATGACGGAAACCCAAGCCGCGGCCTTCGTGGCCGAGGACGAGGAAGGCACCGCATGAGACTGATTGTGTCGAAGGAGTGGCTGCGTCGACGCATCGCGTCGGATCCTGACATGGAAACCGACGCGGGGCTTTCCGTGGCCCGTCTCGACGGCCTGATCGCCGATGCCGTCGCTCCGCAAGGATTGCCGGGCGTACGCTCCAGTTCCACGGAGGACCCACGGGCCCTTCGCCTTGCGCTCGCCCGTGTGGTGAAAGCGCTGCGCGTCCAATCTCACGCAACCGTGCAGGCCCTGGCCGAGCGCCTCGATGTGGAACCTGCGGACCTGAAGGGACTCGAGGAGGACCCGGCGTTTATCGTTCCGCCCCGCACGCTCTCTTTGGTGGCAAAGCACTTTCAACTCCCGGTGAGCGAACTTGCCATGCTCGCAGGTGCGACGCGGGTGACGGATCACACCCTGGCTGACAATGCGCTAAAGTTCGCGGCGCGATCCGCCACGCTCAGCGACGTCGACGACGAGGGTCGCGAAGCCCTATTCGCCTTCGTCCGGTTTCTCACCGAACGTACCCACCGATGAGCCTCGACGCGCCCGTGGTAGGTGTGCGCGAGCGCCGGTCCATTGCAGATGCCGTGGCGCGCGTCCTTCGGGATCTGGGAACGCCGGAGCCGCCGCTCAAGCTCGAAGACGTGCGGCAGCTGCTGGCGCTCGACCTGCAGTACTATGACGGTTCCGACCGGAGCGTCATCAAGGCGTTTACGCACCAGTACCGGCTGTTCGCCAAGAAACGGCTTCCGGCCCTCGGCGCCAAACTGCAGCAGACGCTACGACAGTCGAAGCTGTTAGCGTTCTGGGTGCCGGACGGTAAGCGCGTTTTGATCGACGAGAGCGCGCCGAAGCCGAAGCATCGATGGATCGAAGGGCACGAGATCGCGCACAGCCTGACGGACTGGCATCGTGATTTCCTATTGGGCGACATCGCCGCGACACTCGATCCGCAGTGCCATGCGACCATCGAAGCAGAAGCGAACTATGGTGCGGGTCAGCTCCTCTTCTTGCATGATCGCTTCGGCCGTGAAGCACGAGACCTGCCCGCGACGTTCTCCTCCGTCCATCTGTTGGCCGGTCGCTACGCGAACTCCATCACCTCCACCCTGTGGCGATTCGTAGAGCAGCGGAATCCCAGTGGGGCGTCGTTCGGCATGATCAGTGTGCACCCGAACGTCCCCACGATCGGCGCGCACGATGGCCCTGACCCGTGGCGCTATTTCATCCGGTCGGCTGCCTTCCAAACTCAGTTCTCGCATGTCACGGCGCACGACGCGTATCGCATTCTCTCGACGCACGCGACCTATCAGCGCCGCGGCCCGATTCTCGAGATCGAGACGCGACTGCGTGACGTGAACGGGGTTGGGTGGCACTTCACCGTTGAGTCTTTTTGCAACTCGCATGCGGTGCTGACGCTGGGAGTCGCTGTTGCTCCCGTCGCGTCACGTGTCGCGGGATAAGGTCACCTCGTCAGCACTGGCGAACGCCGTGCACCGGTGAAGCGTCGCAGGAAAGGCGGACAGCACCTAGCACGACTTCGCCACTTCCTTCGGCGAAGCGGCGGCGCGCCGGCATCCCGCGCCGACACTGCCGGAGGGTCCCGCTCAACGGCGCGGTTCCCTCAGGCACGCCAGTACGGCGTCGTAGAGCGGCTGATGTAGAACCGTCCACCGATAGGGCCAGCCGAATGCCTCGCAGATGGCGGCGGCAACGGACCTGCTTCGGCTCACTCCGGCGTGGCAGTGGAGGAGCATCTGTGGCGCACGTCGGTGTGTTCGCACAAAGGCGGCGATGGCCGCGGCTGGCAGGCGCACATCTACGCCTGGCTCCAAGTTGCCGTGGAGGTCGACATCCTCGATCTCCAGCGACAGCACCGACTTCCAGCCGGATAGCATCTCCGGCTGTTCCATGCCTGGAGCTCGGATCGAGATCACCACGCCGCGATGCACTGGCCTCGCATGCGCGGCCTCATCTCTTGAAAGCACGCGGACTAACGGCACGCCTCGAGGGCGACGTCCGTGCCAGAGCGGTCCATCTTCGCTCAACATCCGTTCTAGTGAACCCATCGACGAGAAGAAGAGTGGCGCAGTAGTGCTAGGCGATCAGGGTGCCTCCGGCCAGGGGCGGAGACTCCGCAGCGGCGCCGCAGGCAACGCAAGTAAAGCCGATCGGTGCGAACCTGTGGTGCATACCAACCATCGGCGCCGGGCTCGCCGCGCCGTGGTCGCGCGTCGCTCAGGACGAACCATCCCATTGGAGGCGCCGATGAAGGGGCTGGCGTCGGCGTCCGGCAATCGGCGTTCATCTCGCTGCGGCGCGGTCTGGCCAACGCCTCGGCACGGATGCGACAACCGGTTCCGAAGTCCTCTCATCACTCATCTTCGCCCGCACCGCATTTCGTGCCTCCTTTGCTCGCCCGAGAAGTTCCCGGTTCTCGCGGTCTCTATAGACGCGATCACGTGTCTCGCGGCTGTTCGCCCCGATCTTCTCGAGGAGCAGGTCATCGTTGTAATGAAGGGCTGCGACGTCTATCATCGTGCGGCGCACACCGTACCAACCGCGGCCGGGCACCGGAGTGATTCCCACGTGCTTCTCGAGCTCGTGAAAGGCGTCAAGCGCGGATCGCCGATTCCAGCGCGACAATCGCTTTCGCGGGGTGATGACGCCCTCGCGCAGCTTTCCGCCGGGAAAGAGCGGGTAGTCCCGCCGGCCAGCCATCTGGTACTCTCGTTCCAACTTGCACAGATACCCCGACGCGAGAATCGCGCGTATCCGCTCACCCTGGGCGTCGTCGAGCTCGATGTCCGTGCCCGGTTTGCTGCCTTGCTGCGGAATGTGCAGCGTGATGCGGAAACTCGCACCCCGCCGCTCGGTGTTGAGGTCGGTTCGATTGCACGCCAGCAGCTGCCCCAAGCGAAGTTCAGCACCAACGTCGAACAGCAACTTGAAGCGTGGGTCGCCGTATTCGTCCGCGGCGCGAAGCAGTTTCGCAATATCGGCAGCTTCGTGACGAGGTCGACGGGGAGTATGCTTCTGTTTGAATTGCTTTTCCCACGCGCGGCCGAGCTGGGCATGCCAGTCCGCGGGCACGAGCACATGGTCTCTGGACACGCGACCGCTTTCCACGAGCCACCGCGCGATCTTCGTCAGCGCGGCCACTGCGATTTCCAGCGACCGTGGGCTCGGTGTCGGAGACGGGACGGACGAGGGTGCCGCGTCAGCGGTCAACCGCGCCTGGTGCTGTCTGGCGCTCGCTGCAATCCAAGCAGTGACGCCTGCCATCACGTCGTCGGAACGTACAGCGTCCCAAAGGGCATCGCCGGGCAGGAAGTCCTTGGCGAGGCGGCGCACGAGGCGCGCAGCGTCTGCATGCTGTCGCGCAGCGCCGAGGTAGACACCGCCTGGGTCCGTAGCGAGTGCAATCTCGACGCCTTCGCGGAGCGTGAGTGCCGCGAATACCTGCCCCCTCCAAGTCCCCGCCCGAACCGCCGCCAATCGCGCGGACTGTGCGTTCGCGATTTCTCGTGCTCGCTCGATCTTCGCTTCCACCAGTTCACCCTTGGCGTCGCGGATCGTGAGCGCCACTCGGACCTTCACCCGCCGATCTCGACCGCTGCGACGCGGATCGGAGTAGCGAAGCTGTAGTCTCCCGGATCGATCGGCACGCTCCTCAATGATGACGCGCGCGCCGTGCGCACCGCAGGAATAGCGGAATGGGGCGGCGCGCGCGGCGCGGCGCGCGCGAACGCCCAAGCGTCGCGTCACGAGGTCCTTCCGCGCTGGGATCGGCTGCTCGTGAGAAAAGCCTGAAGCGCCGGCATGCTGACGCGATATTGCTTCCCGGCGCGCTCGGCCTCGAGATTCTTCTGGCGAATCTGCCAGCGCACAGCCTCGTCCGATACACCGAGCCTCGCGGCCACCTCCGCGACCGTCAACCAGGCCTCTTCGGCGGCTGCCTGCTGGAATGCTCGGTCCATCTCGCGACATACTCCCTGCAGCGTCTCTACCATCGGGTTGCTCGGGTTTAGCTCGTTCGCCGCCTCGGCCAACTGACGAAGTCGGTTTGCGAGATCGCGGATGGGTGCGGCGGCAATGACGGAGGGCCCTGGCGGGCGCGATTGTCTCATTGGTCTTTCCCCTGACACCCGGATGCGGTGCACTGGCCGCAGCCTCGATGGACTGGGAAAGAGCGTACGGGCTCGCGCGTCCGCACCGGCGGTATCCGCCGCGCACGGTCACCGCAGTTCTCCCGCCGCCTTACTGAGTGGTCACAAGAGACGCGCACGTCGACATGAAGACGGTCCATGTCAATGTTGTAGCGTGCTGACGTGCCGAGTGTCGGCCAGTCGCAGCTTGGTCGGCGGTGCTTCTGCGGCCGCAGCCTAGGTCGACCCTGCGTTCCCGTCGTCGGGCGATGTTATCTCGCCTCAGGCCTCGAACGACATAAAAGCGCTCGAAGCGGCGCTGGTCGAAGCCGCTGTCTAATGCCTGGCAGCAGCATCTCGTGTCCCATGAAGAAGTCGGCCCACCTTTCGGCGTCGACGCCGCGTTGGAGACCGTGCACCCACAGGCCGCCGACTTCTTGTTGGATCCGATCGGGATTGTACGGGGACCTCAGTCGACGCGTGTGTAAGTCCCACGCGATTCTCCCGTGCCAAGCGACGGAACCGTCTTCCTCGAAGATCGTCAGAACGTCGCCCTCCTCCAGGACGTACAGGTTGTCGTACGAGCGTTCCGTGGCGCTCCAGTCGGTCACCAACGACCAGTAGACGCCCTCCGTGCCCGTCTCCCACCAAGCCACAAGATGACCATTGAGGCGCTCGGCATCGTGATGGTCCATCGTGACCCCCGTCGGTTCGCGCACACGTCCGGAACGAGGCTGGCGGCCAGGCTGATCAATCTGCGTGCCGGCCGAGCTCGGCCTTCGCCAAAGCGCCGAACATGCGCTGGACTTCCGGGTCGAGGACGGCGAGGGCGCGAAGGCGCACGATGGCCCGCTGATATCGTCGGCGCGCAGCCGTCCACGAAATGCCGAGGCTCGCGCCGACCTCGCACCACTCTTGGCTGAGCACTAGGCGGTGCCACAGGAGTGCGGAGTCTTGTGCGCGCAGCGTCCAAGACAGCCACGCGATGCGTCCCGCAAGCCCGGGGTCGTCATCCTCGACACCCGCCGACGAGCGCAACGCGTTCTCGATCTCGACGGAGATGGTTGGCATTCGCCTCTCTGGGCGCAGCACGTCCGCCGCAGTGCAGCGCGCGATTGCCGTGACCCAGCCTACAGCCTGGGCATCGGACTGCGCCCGACACTTCGCCCGGTTGACCCACAGACGCAGAAGGGTCTCCTGCACAACATCATCCAGTAGGCCCCGACGGAGCAGTACTCCGTCGACCCAGCGCCGCAGCGTGCGTCTGACGATGACTTCGGCAGCCACGATCAGCGCGCGCTGCTCGAACGCCGATGCTTCCGCGTCGATTGCTGCCGACGCTCGCAGCAACGCGAGAAACGACTCGTCGCTCACGGGACCTCCCTCGGCGGAAGGTGTCAGACAAGGGACAGACAGCAACGAGACAAGCCGAATTGCTGTGTTTTGTCTGTCGTTCTTTTGTCTGTAGACGAATTCGCGACACCGTGAGATACATCGGCATGACCAGTCGGCGTCCGAGTCGCCTACCCATCGGCCCCTGCCTCCGAGCGCTCCGCGTGGAAGCGGGCCTTTCGCAAGAGGCGCTGGCGGATCTCGCCGGGGTCCATCGGACTTTCGTGGGTCTCGTCGAACAGAACCGGCGTCATCCTCGTGTGGACTCCGTCGATCGGGTGCTCAGAGCACTCGGGGTCGATTGGACGGAGTTCGGTCGACGACTTGACGCCGCTCGAAGAGGACCCGGCGGCTGACCTGCGGTCGAGCGATGTGTGATGACTCCCCGCAGTCTGTGGGGTGATACTCTGGCGCTCGATGTCAGACTCGCCAGCACGACCACGACGCTTCCATTCAATCCCCATGCATATGCTACCGCGAGCAATCGCAGAGACGACGCAGCCCGAACGCCAGTCCAACTCCAGGCGATCGCGCCGTCCGATTGGCTCTCACTTGAGCCGAAGTGTCACGACTCTCGGGGGATCTCTCGTGAAGACGAGTATTCCCTTCGCCGTGCTGTATTTCTGGGGTGCGGCATACTACGACAGCTATCTCACCGGACTTGGGTTCCGGGAGGGCGCGCCGCGACTAGACACGGCCGCTTACCTAATTGCCTCATGGCGAGCGCTTGCGAGCGCGAGCATCACCGGTCTCCAGGGGATGCTCCTTGTCGTCTTCGCCGCATTCATCACAAACGTATGGTCGGCCCTTGACGGCTTCCGTGTCGCCTCGCGCTCACGCAAGGCAGAAACACCAGCAGCAGATCACGGGACGCATTCGTTCGCGCTCACGGTTCTTCGCATACAGGTGGAGCGCGTGGGCACGCACGCCTTGCGGCAACTGGCGGCTTTTGCTGGCGTGGCGGTGGCGCTTCTCGTGGCCCTTCATGAGACTGCCGCGATGACGAAGTATGGCCACGAAGCCGCCGTCGCCACGCTTGAGACTTGTCGTGACGCCAGCATCACGTTTGAGAGCAGCATTCCCGAACAGTTGAAATACTGCACGCGGCTTGGAGACCAGATTGTGTTGAGGGACGACACGGTGTCGATTCTTGTCGACGCGAGCAAGGTCGTGCGGATCGCTCTCCGCGCGAGGACTCAGGCTGGGCAGGTCGGCGGCGGTAGACACACCATCGTCGACCGAGAGAAGCGCAGGCCGTAGCGGTTTCCGCCGGGCATCGCGCGGAGCGTGGGTCGACGAGCAAAGCGAGCCGATGTCCCGGATTCCCTCTGCTTGCGGTGGCATAGAAACTCGGGGCAACGCGATCCGGGGCAGAGTGCCCGAGTTACCGTGACGGCATTGCTTCGCGGCGTAAGGAGGCGCTCGGCACGAGCAGGCGTGATCGCGTAAGACCGGGGCCACACGGCACCCACAAGCGGGACAGATTGCACTCGGTGCCTCTTGGCAATCTGCGGAAGAAACTGACCAGCCTGCGAGTAACTCACGATGTTACCGGCACTTGCGTACGCGTCCCCTGCTTCGGAGCAGGAGGTCGGAGGTTCAAATCCTCTCGCCCCGACTGATGGAAGTGGTTGATTTACATGATGTTATAACAAGACGCCCGGCGACTCACTCGCTGGGCGTTTTGCTTGTAGGAAGCACATAGGAAGCCTTTGGCGCGACGTCGGATGGCGCGAACGCAGGGCTTTCGCCGCGCACCCGCGCGCCTCCCGCTCGAAGGAACCGAGCTGGCGCGTGGGCGTGTTGTAGGCCAGCCCCCTCGGGAGTAGGTTCTTCTCATGTCGCTCCTCACGAACATCCTCGCGAAGCTCCGCGCCCACGAAGTAGAACTTCGTGAGCGCGGCGTTCTGCACGTCGCGGTGTTCGGCTCGGTCGTGCGTTCGGAGCACCGAGCGGACAGTGATGTGGACCTGTTCGTCGACCTCACCCCCGGTGTGGCCGACGACTTCTTCGCTTACGCCGGAATAGCGGCTGACCTCGAACAGATCGTGGGGCAGGACGTGGACGTCGCCCGGCGCGACCGCCTCCGTCCTCATGTGCGTCCCAGCGCCGAGGCGCAGGCGGTGTATGCCTTCTGAGGTGCCGCGCGAACGGCTGCAGGACATCGTCACCAACATCGATCGGGTGCGCGCCCACCTGAAGGGCCTGAAGCCCGGCGCCGAGCTCGACGACAAGACGCGCGACGCGGTGGAGCGGTGCCTCGAACGGATCAGCGAAGCCGCCAAGAAGCTCGGCCCGATGATCGAGGAGCGGCAGCCCCAAGTCTCGTGGCGCGGCATTCGCGGTTTGGGCAACGTGCTCCGCCACGAGTACGATGCCGTGGACGATTCGACGATAGAGAGAATCGTCGAGGATGAACTGGGGCCGCTGCGGCAGGCGTGCGTGAGCGAGCTGGCGGTGCGCGGGGACGACGAGGGCGCGGCTTGATCACGCTCCGCTGGTGCTGCTGACGGGCTCGCTTGTTCGTGACTCGCCGGCTCACGGAGTGAGTGACTGATGTGTTGCTTCTTCAAGAACGCCCGGCGAGACGCCGGGCGTTCTGACTTGCAGGAAGCCGCCTGAACGCCATCTTCTGGGCGAGATTGTCGACCGTACACAATTTGTTCACCGCCAACGAGAGGCTAGAATGAACCGCATGACGGACGTCATTCCCTCAGTTCTTCCCGTCCTCGCGATAGGCATCCCGTTCTTCAGGAGGAGAGAGAAGTCGCTCTCTGTGGTGACGATAGAGGTGTTGCGACAGAGTATTGGCAAGCTAAAGCAGTTGGACGCTGTTGAGAGAGAGAAGTACGCGGAGAATGTCCGAGGGATCTTCGCGGCTGAAGTGAAGCTCGCACGTGACCTAGAGGAGCTCGATCCAACGGAAAGCAGGAAGCTCCACAGACAATCTGAGAAGGACGAAGTTGAGCTGGTACGATTCCTCGCAGACCTGGGGGTCGGTAGACACTCACCGGACGTCCAGAGGAAGCTCGACGAACTGGTTTCGCAGGCTCACCAGGCGGTGGAGGACTATGAGAGACACAAGAAAGGCCGGGCAGATCGTGACGGCTAGTTGCACGTTCGGCGCAGCAGCCTTCAGATGAGCGGAATGGTTCACGGTGCGCCTGCATTTGCCGCGCGAGGAGGGTAGATGGACGAGAATCAAGTGATCAAGCGAGGCTGCGGATGCATGGTGATTGCTGGCCTCACCGTGTTGGCGTTCAACGTGGGTATGAGAATGCTCACTGCCGGGCACGCATCCGATCTTGCGGAAGTAGCGTTTTCAGCCGCTATGCTTGGCGGTCCGGTGCTGCTCACCTCGTTGCTCTGGCATTTCACGCCTCGGGCTCCCGCACCACCTCCGGCACCGTCCAGATGCCAGAAGTGCGCCAGCACCGCGATAGCTATCGTTAGCTCCGACGTTCACTACATAGAGACTACGGAGACGATTACCAAGCGCATTACGCACTACACGTCGTCCGGTGAGGAAAATGGGTATTCAGAGTTCGACGAAGAAGTGCCAGTAACGCGTTCTATCGTCTCCACCAGTCGCCGCTGCGAATCCTGCGGCTTCCAGTGGAAGACCTGACAGGCCTCGGCGGCGAGTCACGCGTTGCGCTGCTTCCTGGCCCCCGGGAGGTTACAGGTTGCATTGCGATTCTTCGAAGATCAACCGTTGACTGCGGCTTGACCTCGGCATGTGGGTTGCGGGCCGAGGTCGCTGAGTCTCTCGATCATTTTGAAGGCGGCTCCGGTTTGCTCACGGCACTCTGAAGATTATCAACCGCCTGCAGGGCAGATCGCCTTGCAACCCGCCGGCTAGGCATCCACGAACCGCCCAGCGCATTCACGTACACGAAGGCCTGCAGGTGCAGACGCGACGTCGTCGCCGTCAACGAATCGGCATCAATCGAGACGAAGAATTTCTGCTTTGTTCCGGCGAAGCGGCCCTCGTCGGTCTTCTCCGCGACGATCACTAGCGTCTGCTCATCCGACTGTAGCAGTTGGAACTTGTCGTTAGCAAATGAGCTACGCACCACCTCGAACACGCGCACAGGAGATCCTGCGATCTCGCGGTCCACACCCGGATCGAATGCGGCGCTGTCTGCCTGCGTGCGCATCAGTCGTGCAAGTGCATAAGCATCGCCCACGTGCGGTGCGCGCGCCGATGTGCCGGTAACCGACTCGTGCCCATCGTTGGTGAGCGTGCCTCGTGCAGCGCTCGGGGCAGCTCCCACCCCAAACTCCTTCGCGTCCGCGAGCGTTCCAGTGACAGGGCCGCACTCTAGAAATCGCAGGACCAATCCGAGCTCCTTGAACTCCGGCCGCGGCCAGCAGCTACGCGACTCTTCGCTCATAGAGAGCGCCGGCGTGTCGAATCGCACCGCATCCTTCTTGCCATTCGCGTCTTCAATCGCTACGAAGCACGTGGACGGCTGGTCGACTCGCACACGATCAAAGTCGACTTGCGGTACAACCAAGGATGCACCGTCGGAGTACCTCAAGCCTCTACGCGTGACAGCTGCTTGTTGGCCGCATTGGAGGCTCGCTGACACCGGCAGTATTCCGCCGACGAATCCGACTCTGAACAGCATGTTCCGGGAGTAGGTCCATCGCGCGCTTACGATTCTGGGAGCGAGAGTCTGGAAGCCCTCGGTTTTCAACACGGCGCTCGAAACGAACTGCATGTTCCGGTCAGTCTCGACCTTGAGCACTACTCGACGTACGACCGTTTGATAATAGATCGGCGCGTGCTGCGGGTCCGAGTAGTCAAATGTGACAAACGACGAAGCTCCGCCGGACATGAGCGCGTTGTCGAGTCGCGGTTCAATATCCACGATACGATAGGGGAATGCGGTCCACGTGATCAGACTGCCCATGCCGGACTCACCCGTGTTAGATGCGGACAGTTCCGTCAACCGCTTTGCCCTCGCGGCCTGATCGAGTTGCGCCCACTCATAGCGTGGATGCGCCGCATGTATGCGCGCAATGTCCGCCGGCAGTTCTCTGTCAAACGCGAGGAAAGCGGCAGAATCCCCACGCGATGCGACGGCGATGAGTTCGCGCAATCTTGCCTCAATCATTTGAGTCGACTGGGCGGCGGCCAGCCGTGACGCGCAGGCAACCGCCACCACGGCTACGATGATCCTCATTCCGACCTCACGGTTGGTTTCGAGTGTAACAATGCAAACCTGCGGGCAGTCCAGCCATCACACAAGACAGTGCGCCCGGCACGTCTATTCGGCATCAACCACGTACGTCTCTCGGCTCAGGTTCGTGTGTTCCGAATGAAACTTCTCCGGCTGCTACAACACTTCTGCACGCCTGACACGACTAGCCTTGAACTCCTGTATCGGAAGTCGACTTCCTCTTCCTCTGCGCCAACCACGCATCCAGCTCATCCCGCTCATACAGCACCCTCCGCCCCACCTTGAAGAACGGCGGAGAATCCCCACTCCACCGCAACTTGGCGAGCGTCTGAGTCGCAAGGCCGAGGTACTCGGCCGCATCCTCCGCGATCAGCATGCGCTTGCCCGCCGGGGCATCGTCCGGCCCCTGAGGTTGCGCCTGTGGCCTTTTCGGCTTCTTGGCTTCGTCTCGCGCAGCGTGTGCCTCGAACTCCTCCAGAAAGGCGATGAACCCGTCCGGCGAGACAAACCGAACCCGCTTGTCGTAGTGTCCGAAGAGCGCTCGCGCCTCGACGAGAGTCTCCTCCTCGGGACTGATGAGAACCGCATAGCCGAACCCGGCCGACAAGCACTTGGAGAGATTCTGCGTCTCGTGCTCGGCGCCGGTGCTCACCGAGATCTCACACCCGATCGACAGGTCGCCCCTCTGAAGGTGAACGTCAATGTGGCCGTGTCCATCGAGCACGGGCCGCTCCACCGTCACGGTGTACCCGCGGTCCTCGGCGAGCTTTCGAACAAGCTGCTGCAGGTACTTGTGTTGCGGACCTCCTCGGCCCGGAAGTCGTTCTGCGGCCGGCGCCGGCGCCGGCTGGGACTGAGCCGGAGCCTCCGCCTTCGAGGCTCGCCGTCGTTTCGGCGCAGGCGGCTTCCCCTCGTCGTCCCCCTGCTCCTCTGCGATGCTCGCTCGCAGAATCGCCTCGACCTCGGCTTTGGGCTTCGCGTAGCGAGCGCGTGAGGCTTCGATCACTGCGGCGCTGCGCTCACGTGCCGTCTGCTCGGGCACGGGCGGCAACGGAGTCGTCCGGAGGTTGAAGTCGAAGTCCGGGCGCTCGATGCGCGCTATCGCTTCACCGAGGCCAAGGTTCTGGAGATCCTTCGCCTCGAAGAATGAGAATCCGTCCGCGAGCGTCCGTGCGTCCTGGTCGCCGACACGAAACACGAGACGGGTGTACGCGTTGCCGAGCACGGCGCCGGCAACTTCCTCGCTCCGACTCTTGAGCTGGCGCATCTCCTGATGCGCGAGCGTGAGGCCGAGTCCGTACTTGCGGGCACCGGAGAGGATGGCGGCGATGGACGGTGTGATGAAATGATGGAACTCGTCAATGTACAAAAAGAACGGCACGCGCCCCGCGGCGGCCTCGTCCTGCCTGCTCATCGCGGCTTGCGCAATCTTCGCGACGACGAGCGAGCCGAGCAGATGTGAGTTCTCCTCTCCGATACCGCCCTGCGACAGCTTGGCCAGGAGGATCTTCCGACCGTCCATGATGGCCCGCATGTCGAGGCTTTCCTTCTGGGCGACCATGTGCCGAATGAGCTTCGGGCGCAGGAAGGTGTTGAGACGGGTCAGGAGCGGTGCATGAGGCAGTCCCTTCAATAGCGCGAACTCTTCCTGCCAGTACGACACCACCTGATCGTCCTGCACTGTCTCGAGGAAGCGGGCGCGGAAGCTCTTGTCGATAAGGAACCGCCGCAGATCGATGAGCGTCCCGCCCTCGGAGCTTTCGAGGAACGCGAGGATGGCGTTCC
Source organism: Gemmatimonadaceae bacterium (assembly GCA_036504815.1). Taxonomy (NCBI): domain Bacteria; kingdom Pseudomonadati; phylum Gemmatimonadota; class Gemmatimonadia; order Gemmatimonadales; family Gemmatimonadaceae; species Gemmatimonadaceae bacterium. The sequence goes on from DASXUN010000015.1 coordinate 120,372, forward strand.
CGAGCACAGTCGACATCTGGTCGCCAAACGTCGTGGAAAGGCGCTTGAAGACCGCCGCGAGATCTGAGGAGAGCAGCGTGCGTTCGAGTTCCGAGTGGGCGGACAGGATGTTGAAGCCCACTGGAAAGGCTTCATCGGCCGGATCGAACACAATGACGTCGCCGGCACGCTCGGCAGGAATGCGAGCGAGCACGTCGTCGATCAGGTCGCCGTGCGGGTCGAGCACCGCGAAGCCGTTACCGGCGGCGATGTCCTGCGCGATCATCGACAAGAGCAGCGTGCTCTTGCCGGTGCCGCTGGCGCCGATGACATACGTGTGACGTAGCCGTTCTTCGGCGGACAACGAGACCTTGCGCGTCTCGCCGTCGTGTTCGTTGGTGCCAATGAGCAACGCCTTCCCGAGCGCAGAAGCGGGCGCTGCCTTTGTGCGAGAGCCCTGCCGCAGCAGCCGCTCTGAGCGCACCGAGGCCGACGGCGGATGTACCAGCGTCAGCACTTCTGAGAGCGATAGTAACATGCCGCTCCGGTGCGTGGCGCGATCCAGCAAGTCTTCCATCTCGACGTCGAAGCCGTGATCGCCTGAGTCCGCGGGGGCGAGTTCGTTCGACTCGGAGCGTGTGGCCCCAGCGACGGCGTACGCCAACCGCTGCCCGACGTCCACGGCTCCGTCTTCATCGGCCGCAATGGCCGCGATCCGGAGCACTGCTGCATAGGTTGGTTCGGAGAACTTGGTGCGAATGAGGGACATCACCTTGTCGACGTCGTCGATGCTCGCCGCGAAGTCCTCGAACTCCTTCTTCCACTTCGGGCTGGCCGGAGCCAGAATCACCTGGACGACGCCGAGTTCCCCAGCGGTCAACTGATCGAGCACTCCGACGATGCCGATCAATGGGTCAGCGTCGAGCCGGTCATCCGAGCGGAGCTGCCGGAAGACACGCTCCTGCAGGCCCATTCCGACGACGATGGCGTGGCCTTTGTCGCGCGTCCACGCCGTGCGCAGAACGTCCGTTCCTTGCCGGAGTTTGGCTTCGGGGAAATGGGCACGCGTCGCCCCTACGACCGAGATTCGGTCCGCTGCGCTGCATGAGATGACGAAGGTCACCCGCTCGGGTGACCCGATGATCTCCATACTGAGCGGTTCGGCAACGCTGTGGAGCGACGCAAGCCAGCTTCTCGCCGCACCCGCCTTGACGACGAAATCACGCGGCAGGAGCAGTTCGAACTCAACGAGGTCGCTCGGACCATCGTATCGCGCGGTCTCCGGTTCCTCCGGATCTTCCGCTACTGGCGCCGGCCCGCGCGCTGCTTCCTTCACGCGCTCGAACAAGCCGGGCCGGCGCCCGTCATCAAGCACCGGCTTCCGCGCGCGCTTGTTCGCGAAGAGCGGAGTGAACGCCGGCTCCACGGCCACGCGACCCGGTGACGGACGCACGCCCCGGGTCTGGGACTCCCAGTCGTCAAAGAGGCGCTGGAGGTCGTGCGGATGCATGCTACGCGAGCGCCTTCTTGGACTGCGGCTTCAACTTGTCGGCCGGAATCTCGGGCAGCTTGTTGAGCGTGAGGATTCCTCCAACCACCTGCACGACTATCCGGTGTACGGTTTCCTCGAACATCAGGCGTGTGTCCTCGGAGAAGTACGTCACCGGCTTGACGAACTTGGCGTACAGAACGCCGGTGACGGGCATAGCAAGAATCACATCCTCGATCGCGTTCCATCCATCGGAGGCGCTGCTCCTCAGAATGGCGAAACCGATCACGACGGCCAGCAGTGCGAAGATGATGCCCTTGAAGAAGCCCATGACACTGATGAATCCGAGAATGATGATCGGCAGCCCGATGAGCGTAGCGCACCCCCAGAGGGCGGCGAAACCGGGCGTCCGCTTCACCAGCCACCACGAGAAGAAGAAGTCCTTGCCGAACGGGGCGCCGCAGATGTCAAACCGCAGGCGACCATAACTCACACCGAGGTACACTCGCTTCGCGGAGAGCAGCCCGTGCTCCGGCACCTCGATCCGTTCGATACGAATGTCAGCCACCTCCTTTGCCAGAATCGCCTTTTCAACGGCCGCGTAGAAATCGAGCGTCGAGGTGCTGAGTCCGTCGACGGATTGATGCCAATGCGAAATGACCTCTGCCGACTGCGCCACTCTGCCTCCATTCAAAGGGATCGAACCACAAGAAGAGAGCGCCGTCAGTCGCTCAGCGATAGGGGCGGAAGCGTGGTGGCCGAAAAGGGGCGTGAGGGTTCGCCGTCGATGAGAAGCCGGATGTAGATGTGATAGAGGGGCAAGGAGATGAAATCCTCCGCGGCGAAAGTGGGCGCGAACTCGCGCGCCAGGAAGGCCCCGTCGGCAGCGCCGACGCGAAACGCAATGAGGGTACCGGCGTTTCCAAAGACGGCGTCGCGAATGGCAGGGTCGACTTGCGAGAGGTGCTGATTGGCGAGAACCATCCCGACCCGGAACTTTCGAAGTTCGGCGAGCATGGTGGCAACGGAGAGCGTGGTGAAGGTCTGGAACTCGTCGAGAACGATGGAAAAGTCCCGGCGTTCGCTCTCAAGAACGTTGCTTCGTGAGATCGCCGCGAGTGCAATGTGCGAGAGGAGGAACGAACCGAGCGTTGCCGCCGGCCCTTCGCCGATGAGTCCCTTGTCGACGTTCACGAGGAGGATCTTCCCCTCGTCCATGATGCGGCGGAGATCGAGTGGCTCGCCGGGTTCGACGAGGATGCGCCGGAGCGTCGGGTCGGTGAGGAGGGCGCCGATCTTGTTCTGCAGCGGTGCCACGACGACGGACCGGAAGCCCGGCGAGTACTTCTCAAACTCGTTGGTCCAGAAATCCCGAACGATTGGATCGTCAATGGACTCGACCACTTGCGAACGAAAGGTGCGGTCGGCGATGAGTCGCGGAATGTCGGCGAGCGTTGAATCGGGCCGTTCGAGGAGAGTGAAGACGACGTTGCGAAGCAGGTGCTCCAGACGAGGTCCCCAGTCGTCCGACCAGATCTTCTTGAACACCTCGACCAAGCCGGCTGCCGCCAATGCGCGCTGGCTCTCGGGGACGTTTGCTAACGGGTTGAATCGGAGTTGAAGTGTCGGATTTGTCGCGTCGAGGAAGACGATCGCGGCACGCTGGTTCAGCGGTATGCGAGCTGCGACAGCTCGCACGAGATCGCCGTGCGGATCGAACAGTGCACTTCCCTTCCCAGCCGCGATGTCCTGAAGGACAATCGACTGCAAGAGCGCGGACTTGCCGGTGCCGGTCTTTCCGAGGATCGCGATGTGACTGCGGCGGTCGACCTGACGAATGCCGAAGACCCGCTCATTGCGGGTGGTGTTCGTGCGCGCCAACAGTGTGACGGTATTGCCATCAGGGCGTTCGTTCATCCCCAGATTGTCTCCGAACGCTTGTGCCGATGACAGAGGGAACGGCATGCGTTCGGCACACTCTGATACCGCTCAAATAGAAAAGACCAGCGACGACGTCGCTGGTCTGGGTGGGTGCCCATGTTTCCCTGTGGATCGGTTATCCGTCTCCGGCGCGATCCTCCCCCTCGGGGACGACCGTACCGAGCGGTCTGAACCATCTGATCGTCGCTCCGTGTTTTGAAAGCGTATGAAATGAAACGTGATGTGCCAGCGCATCGAAGGTGTAGTGCTGCCGGAATTCGCTCACCGACACGCCGAGTTGATCTCGTACGTGACGCATGAAGCTCTGGGGTGACGAGTAGTTCAGGCGGCGCGCAGCCTGAGCCGCCGAGACGATCGGCTGCTCAAGGAGCGCGGCGGCGAACAACAGCCGGATGTAGGCCAGGTACTTCTTGGGCGACGGAAGCCCTGCCCGAAAGAACCGGGAGTTGAGCGAGCTCTGCCGCACCCGGAGCCCAGCGGCGAGGACGGTGGCCGATCCGACGAACGGCGCTGCCCGGACGAGGTAGTTCACGAAGAACTGCATCTCTTCGGACGCCTCCTGCAGGCTGGGCTCCAGCGCCCGCGCTACGCGGTTGGCCAGCTCCCATTCGGCGCGGGTGATGAGGTCCCTCAACCGGGACAGGCCGTCCCGACTGGACACGTCGACCGCGTCGCGGACGCCGTAGCGGCCGAACGCGAGCAGGGTGTCCGAGAGGCTCGGGGTCCAGCCGCCCACCACCGCGATGAGAGTGCCGCCGCAGGTCACGGCGAGCTTGCCGACCTCGGGCGCGGAACGGGTGGTCATGGAGTCCTGGCCCAGGAGGACGGCCCGGACGGGCCGTTCACGAACGACTGACAGGGCTGCCGACACCGAGGCCAGATGCACCGGCCGGGCGACCTCGCCAAGGGCCAGCGTCAGCCGGTCCTGTAGGGTGGAGTCCACGACGGTGACGACGTCGGCCGTGGGTCGACTGTCAGAGCCGGGCTCCTTCTTGCAGGGTGCGTACATGGGTAGGTCCTCCGCTATCGAGCGTGGAAATACGAGACGCCGCCCTCCCGCCGAGGCTATCGGCAGGAGGGCGGCGCCCATGGGATGAAAGAACGGATCGCTGGCGGCCTAAGCCGCTACGATTCCACGCTCGATGGTACGGTCAATCGGTGGGGGTGTGCAGAGGGAGGATTGTGCGCGGGGTGCACACGGAAGGGCATCGCATCGAGGCCCTTTTCAAGCCACTCGCAACTCCCTCTGGGATGCGAAGTTAGCCGGGGTTGTGGGTCACTCGCCCGAGCGCGACCTTAGAGGGAACCACGGCCGGTAGGCAGCGATGTGGTGTTGGGGAGCGCGCAGCCACGAGGAGCTGGATGGACGTCTTTGATCTAAGATCGCGCCTGGTCGCCGACTACCAGAGCTACACCCGAAGCTTCATCAAGATTCGGGACCCTCGAATCGCGGCCCACGTCGATGACGCACTCAATGCGGGCGCTTTTTGGCCGGAACCTCTACTGCAGCTTAATCCGACGTTCCTGGCCGGCGGCACGGTCGACGATCTAGTCGCAACGGGCGTCCTCCATTCGGAATGCTCGAAGATCTTCCGAATCGACAAGTCCGACAGCGATCTGACCGGCAAGCAACTTCAACTGCACACGCACCAGCGCGATGCGATCCTCAAGGCAAAAGAGGGCAAGTCCTACGTCCTGACCAGCGGCACCGGCTCAGGCAAGAGCATGACGTACATCGTGCCGATCGTCGACCACGTCCTCCGTAACGGAACTGGCCGAGGCATACAGGCGATCGTGGTCTATCCGATGAACGCGCTGGCTAACAGTCAGGCGGAGGAACTGAAGAAGTTCCTTGAAAAGGGATACGCTGAGGGCCAGTCGCCGGTACGGTTTGCCAGATACACCGGACAAGAGAAGGGCGACGTGCGAGAGGAGATCCGCCGGAATCCGCCGGACATCCTGCTCACGAACTACATGATGCTGGAACTGCTCCTAACGCGGACAGAAGATCGCGAGTTGGTGCGGGCCGCGCAGGGGCTTCGCTTCCTCGTCTTCGACGAGTTGCACACCTATCGGGGCCGGCAAGGAGCCGATGTAGCCTTGCTCGTCCGGCGTTGCCGACAGGCCTTCGGAGGCCACGATGCGATTTGCATCGGCACGTCGGCGACGATGGCCAGTGGCGGGTCGACTCATGATCAGCGTCGTGAAGTCGCGGCCGTCGCTCAGACACTATTTGGCGTGGAGGTTGGCCCCGAGCAAGTGATCGGAGAAACGCTGGAGCGTGCAACTCCGGAGGTCGACCTCACGAGTCCGTCCGTACTCGACACAATCCGCGGGGCAGTCGCGTCGGACTCGGCGCCACCAGAGGCGTACGACGCATTTCGCGTGCATCCTCTCGCCTCGTGGATCGAGTCGACATTTGGCGTTCGGGAAGAAGCGGACACCAAAGTACTGATTCGCCAGCTTCCGCGCCGTCTGGAAGGCGACGACATCGAGCACCAGATGAGCGCCGCTACAGAGCTTGCGCAGATCACGGGTGTCGATGCAAGCCGTTGCAGTGAGGTGTTGCGTCGTTTCCTGCTGCACGGGTCGAAGCTGCGGCGTACAGAGTCGAGTCGCTTCCCGATCTTCGCGTTTCGGCTCCATCAGTTCTTCACGCGCGGCGATACCGTGTGGACCACAGTCGAGGGTGAAGATCAACGATATCTGGACCTCGCCAAGAAGGCGGCGAAGCCTGGAGAACCTGAAAAGCCGCTCTTTCCGCTCGTGTTCTGCAGGCACTGCGGTACGGCGTACTACCGAATCAAGGTGACTTCCCAGGACGGCGAACGGCGAGTGATGCCGCGCGAAGATCGCCGCGAGAGCGACGATGATGGCGCGAGCGACGCCTACCTGTATGTGAGCGCGGAGGCGCCATGGCCGCGCGCAGATGGACCGGCGGTATTGAATCGGTTGCCGGAGTTCATGAAAGAGACCACTGCCCAAGGCGTCGAACGCGTAAGCCCGAGCTCTCGGGCGGACGTTCCTGAACCGGTGTTTGTCGATGCACGGGGATACTTGGTGTCTGAAGGCGAGGGGCTCGCCGCCGCCATTCTCCACCGCAAGTTCGTCTTTTGCCTGGAGCCTTCATGCGGCGTCGCATACACCAAGACGCAGCGGTCGGAGCGCAACAAGCTGACGACGCTTGGCGTCGACAACCGAAGTACTGCCACGACGATTCTGGCGGTGCGCTCGCTGATTGAACTGCAGGCAGATCGCGAGTTGAAGCCTGAAGCGCGCAAACTCCTCAGCTTCACGGACAATCGGCAGGATGCCTCGCTACAAGCGGGCCACTTCAACGACTTCGTACAGGTCGCACTCCTGCGCTCGGCACTCCACAAGGCAACTCAACAAAAGGGGTCTGCCGGCCTCACTCACGGCGAGCTATCGCGTCACGTCTTTGACGCCATGCAGCTACGCTTCGACGAGTATGCCGCAGATCCGGATGTCCGTGGCCCGGCAAAGAACGCGACGGATGACGCGCTCCGGCGCGTGACCGACTACTTCCTGTACCGCGATCTGCAGCGTGGCTGGCGCGTCACCGCGCCAAACCTCGAGGACTGCGGCCTTCTTCGGTTTGACTACGAAGGCCTCACCGGTCCAGACAGTTTGCTTGAAGAAGCGGACCTATGGAACGTCGGGTTCTCCGTTCAGGATGGCCGCGATGCCGAACGCCTCGTCGAGGTGCCGGCTTCGCTACGAGGCTGTCCGAGTGAGGTCAGAGAGCAGATCCTTCGGACTTGCCTCGATGTCATGCGGCGCGCGCTCGCGCTCAAGGTGGATGTGTTGGATCCGCAGAAACAGCTGGATCTGGTCGAGCAGACCAAGCCTCGGTTGCTCGAGGAGACGGTCTGGTACTTGGAAGACGCGCGCGACCTCACTCGCGCAGTCGTTGCTTACCCGCGTCCGAAGCGGCAGCACGACCGGGACGGCTTATTCATCTCGTCCTACGGCGCGTTCGGTCGCTATGTCAAACGGTCTCTAGCTCCCTCGCTGCCGGAGGGACACGCTCTCGATCGCGTAGAGGTCGACCAGGTCATCCGATTCCTGTTCCTGTCGCTCAAGCGATACGGCATCGTGGAACAGGTCCGGAGTGGACGGGACGATGAAGATCCGGGATACCAACTGAACGCGGACGCCCTTCGGTGGCTTCCAAGCGATGGCGAGGTCCGCCCGATCGACCGCACGCGGTTGTTGGAGACGGGCGAGATTCCACCGGAAGTGAACCGATATTTCGTCGAGTGTTACCAGCGCTTCGCCGACCTGAAGGTTGTTCTTGAGGCCCGCGAACACACGGCTCAAGTGACCTCGGAAGATCGTGAAGAACGCGAAACTCGATTCCGCACGGGCGACCTTCCCCTGCTCTTCTGCTCGCCGACGATGGAGCTTGGTGTCGACATCGCCCAGCTCAATCTGGTGAACCTCCGCAACGTGCCGCCCACGCCGGCCAACTATGCACAGCGGAGCGGTCGTGCTGGGCGCGGCGGGCAACCGGCTCTCGTCTTCACGTACTGTGCGGGTCGCAGCCCGCACGATCAGTTCTTCTATCGAGAGCCGAGCAAGATGGTTGCGGGCTCAGTCGCTCCGCCACGTATCGACCTGCGGAATCGGGATTTGTTGCGTTCGCACGTCAACGCGATTTGGATGGAAGTCGCCAAGCCGGACCTCGGCAAGACACTCACCACGGTCGTCGAACTCACTCCGGCAGACGGCAAGCTTCCATTGCCGGTCAAAGACCACCTGCTTCGGGAGCTGCGAAGCCCGGCTCATCGGGCGGCAGCGCTGGCCAAGGCGACCGAGCTGATTGCCGGCCTCCGTGGGGAGCTTGGAACTGCGACCTGGTTCCACGATCACTGGCTTGAAGAAGTCCTCGATCAGGTAGAGCGCAGTTTCGATTCGGCGTGCGAGCGCTGGCGGAGTCTGTACCGCGCCGCTGTGCGCCAGCGCGAGCTGCACCATCGGATCATCGGTGATCATTCGAGGCCGGAGATGGAGCGGAACCACTCGCGCCGGTTGCGGGCTCAGGCGGAGAGCCAGATTCGCCTGCTCACGGAGGCTGAAGGAATCTACGAGGGCGACTTTTACTCCTACCGCTACTTTGCCGCCGAAGGCTTCCTGCCCGGCTATAACTTCCCGCGCCTGCCCTTGTCGGCGTACGTGCCGGGACGCCGACAGCGGAAAGGTCGCGACGAGTTTGTCTCTCGCCCTCGGTTCCTCGCCATTTCCGAGTTCGGACCACGCGCGCTCGTCTACCACGAAGGCGCGCGCTACCGAGTCTACAAGGTCAATCTCGATTTCGGTTCGGCCGATACAGAGGCCACGCACGACCTCGTCACGGCCACGCTCAAACGTTGCGCGCGGTGCGGGTACGCTCACCTTGAGCAGGGCAACAACCTTACTGAGGTTTGCGACCGGTGCGGCACGGCCTTGGACGGCCCGGCGCGCATCGAGAACCTAGTCCAACTCCAGAACGTGAGTCTCAAGCTCGCGCAGCGCATCACCTGCGACGAAGAAGAGCGGCAGCGCTTCGGCTACAAGCTGGTCACGTCCTACCGGTTCCCGGAAATCGGCGGCAAACAGGATCGGAAGGACGCCGAGGTCTACAGCGACGGCTCACTCGTGCTCCGAATGAGTTACGGCGATTCGACCGACCTCTATCGCATCAATCTTGGGTGGTCCAATCAGCGAGGGACACAGCCGCCGGGATTCAACCTCGATCTGGAGCGTGGCTATTGGTCGCGCAACCAGGCCGACGACGAGGATCAGGACGATGCGGCGTCGCAGACGAGGATCCAGCGTGTCGTGCCGTACGTGAAGGACACCAAGAACGCGCTTGTCCTTCGATTTGAGCCGCCCCGCTCCAGTGCGGAAATGGCTGGCCTTCAAGCGGCATTCAAGCAGGCCATTCAGCGGCACTTTCAGCTTGAACCGCGCGAGATCTCATGCGAGCCGATGCCTTCGCCTCAGGATCGTCAGGAAATCCTCTTCTACGAAGCGTCGGAGGGTGGCGCTGGCGTGCTGCGCCAGCTCGTCGAGGATCCGGCCATCCTGCCCCTGTTGGCGACGCGGGCACTCGAACTCTGCCACTACGATCCGGCCTCGTTGACGGATCGGGGCGCGAGCTATTGCGGGAAGGCGTGTTACGAATGCCTCCTCGATTATGGCAACCAGCCCGATCACAAGGACCTCGATCGCGATCTGATCCGCGATCTCCTGGCTGAGCTCTCGCGTTCGGAGTGCCGTCCAGCAGGTGGGATGGGGTCGCGCGTCGAGCGCATGGCCGCCCTCCGCAAGCGTTGCGACAGCAAGCTTGAGCAGAGATGGCTGGACATGGTCGATAAGCTGATGCTCCGGCCGCCGAGCGATTCGCAATACCTGATTCCAGGCTACTACACACAGCCGGACTTCTTCTATCGCGAGCACAACGCAGCGATCTACGTCGATGGCCCCCCGCATGATGAGGCTGACCAGATCCACAAGGACGAGCAAGTGACGAAGGCGCTGATCGAGATGGGTTACATCGTGGTCCGTTTCCACCATAAGGAGGATTGGCTCGCCATCTTCCGACGCCATCCCGACGTGTTCGGCGCGCCGCAACGATGAGTGCCGCTGCACTTTCCAAGCCAGGGAATCTCGTCCACGCGAGAGGGCGCGAGTGGGTCGTACTGCCCGACTCAACCGATGAGCTCCTGATCCTCCGACCGGTCGGCGGACTGGACGAGGAAGTCACGGGGGTTCTGCCAGCAGTGGAGCCGGTGACGTCGGCGACGTTTCCTCTACCGGGCGCTGCCGACTTAGGCGACTTCGCGTCGGGGCGTCTACTTCGGGATGCCGCGCGACTATCCACACGGGCCGCTGCCGGGCCGTTCAGGAGCTTTGGGCGAATCGCGGTTGAACCGCGTCCGTATCAGTTGGTTCCCCTGATGATGGCGCTGAAGCTCGACCCCGTACGACTTCTGATTGCCGACGACGTCGGTATCGGCAAAACAATCGAAGCGAGCATCATCGCACGTGAACTGCTGGATCGCGGTGAGATCAAGCGGATGGCCGTGCTTTGCCCGCCTCACCTTGCAGAGCAGTGGCAGGGTGAGCTGGCGGAGAAGTTTCATATCGATGCCGAACTCGTGCTGTCCAGCACGATTCAGCGCCTTGAGCGCGATCTGCCGCTCGGAGTCTCAGTGTTCGACCACTACCGGTATACGGTGGTGTCGACAGACTTCATCAAGACGCCACGCCACGCGGATGATTTTGTGCGTCGATGCCCGGAGTTCGTGATAGTCGACGAGGCGCACGGCTGCACGCTTTCGGGCGGAATAGGGCGCGGCAGACAACAGAGATTCGACCTGCTGCGGAGAGTGAGCGAAGAGCCGACGAGACACGTTGTTCTGGTCACCGCAACGCCCCACAGCGGCAACGAAGAAGCGTTTCGGTCATTGCTCAGCCTGCTCGATGGCAAATTCGCGGACCTGCCACCGGACTTGGATCGCTCCGGACGCGAGGGCCTACAACGAAACCTGGCGCGACATCTCGTTCAGCGCCGGAGAGCCGACATTCGGCACTATCTCGAAACCGACACCGCCTTTCCTGAGCGAAAGGATAAGGAAGCTACTTACGCGTTCAGTGCCGGTTATAGGGCACTTTTCGACGAGATTCTCGCGTTTGCACGCGACTACGTCATGGTCGATGGCGAAGAGAAGCATCACCAGCGCGTGCGGTACTGGTCCGCTCTGGCCCTGCTGCGCTGCGTGTCGTCGAGTCCTGCCGCTGCTGCCGCGACGCTACGGAGTCGCGCGGCGGTGGATGAGGCTGGTGATGAGGACATTGACGAGGTTGGTCGACGGACGGTCCTTGATCAAGGAGACGATGACGACACCGTAGCGATCGACTTCAGCCCAGGATCTGACACGGAGGGCGGCGGGGACGCCACACGTCGTAGACTGTTGGCCTTCGCCCGCCGGGCCGAGGCGATCGAACCGGCCAACGACCTGAAACTTCAGGGCGCCGTGCGGGAACTCAAGGCACTCTTGAAGGATGGCTTCCAGCCAGTCGTATTCTGCCGGTTTGTCGATACCGCTGAGTACGTCGCCCGTCGCTTGCGCGAAGCGCTGCCCACCAAAGTACGCGTTGAAGCGGTAACGGGGCTGCTCCCCTCGGCGGAGCGAGAGTCCCGCATTGGAGAACTAGTCGGCGAGGACGGCGACTATGTGCTGGTGTGCACGGATTGTCTTTCGGAAGGCATCAATCTGCAGCAACACTTCAATGCCGTGCTGCACTACGACCTAGCTTGGAATCCCACGCGTCATGAGCAGCGGGAGGGACGGGTAGATCGATTCGGCCAAAAGAAGGACGAGGTTCGTGTCGTCACCTACTACGGTACGGACAATCCGATTGATGGCGTGATCTTGGACGTGCTGATTCGCAAACACAAGAGCATCAAGAACGACCTTGGTGTTGCCGTGGCGATCCCGGGCTCGAGCGAACAGATCGCTGAAGCACTGTTTGAAGGTGCGCTGTTTCGAGAGAGCACGCGCGCGGACCGTAGCCAGCTGACGCTGGACTTCATCGACAACCTGCCGACGAAGAAGAAGGCCATTCATGCGGAATGGGATAGCGCTCGCGACCGCGAGAAGGTCAGCCGATCGCGTTTCGCACAACATTCGCTGAGTCCCGAGACGGTGGCGACCGAGCTGCAAAACGTCCGGGCAGCCATCGGCCGAAGCGAGGACGTTGCACGTTTCGTGACTGCCGTACTTCACGCGGCCAGCGTGCCGGTCACGATCAAGGACAATGCGGTGACTGTGCATCTGAGCAACGACATAGGGCGTTCACTGCGTCAAGCAATCGGAAGTAACGAGACGTTCACGGGTCGATTCGACCTGCCGCTCGCGGACAACGAGGTCTACCTGGGTCGCACCGGTCCAGTGGTCGAGGGACTCGCGAGCTGGACTCTCGATCAGGCGCTCGACTCGGTGGCTCGCGAGGGCCGCGCGGTAGCGGCTCGCTGCGGGGTGATTTCGACTTCATCTGTGGCGGCGCGCACGACGCTCGTCGTTGCGCGTTTCCGCTACCAGCTGAAGGTAGGGAGTTCGAATGCAGAGGCGATCCTCGTCGAGGAGATTGTGCCACTTGCGTCCACCGGCTCCACAGCTGAGGCGGCGTGGCTCACACCGGAGGAGAGTGAAGAGCTGCTGGCGGCGCGTCCCGACCGCAACCTCCTACCAACAGCCATAGAGCAGCAGCTCGCCTTTCTCCTTCCGACGCTTCCTACACTCCAGAGGAGCCTCGAAGCTGTCGCTCAGGCGCGCGCCGGCGCGCAGCTCGCCGCCCACGAGCGCGTTCGAGTGGCCGCGCGCGCGAAAGGGAAGGTCACGATCGAGCCCGTGCTTCCTGTGGATATCCTCGGGGCGTACGTCGTGCTTCCGCGAATCGGCTGACGATGACGCATCGGAACCAAGACTTCCAAACCGTGCGCTCAGAGGGCGGCCTCCTGCCTTCGGACTTGCTTCGTCGGGTACTTGATCCACGCTCAAGCCCACTGGGCACCACTCCTGCGGACTACGGCCTGCCACCAGGGGAGCGTCTCAGCGAGAGCATCACTCAGTCCTGGAACCGCCTCAGGAAGCACTGGGCGGAGTTTCGCTCGGTGACCGCCAAACTTCCTGATGGAGAAGCCGGCACCGGAGTGACAAACGACAAGTGGAGTTTGCCGCTTCTGCGGGAACTCGGCTTCGGCCTCCTTCCGACCACTACCAGCCCCGAGGCCGGTGGACGCACCTATGCGATCAGTCGATTCTTCGGCCCGGTGCCCGTACACCTCGTGGGCTGTGGACTCTCTCTTGATCGTCGCGCCGCAGGTCAGCGTGGGGCAGCTTCGGTTAATCCACACGGACTCGTTCAGGAGTTTCTGAATCGAAGCCCGGACCATCTCTGGGCCTTGCTCGGTAATGGCCTGCGCCTGCGCGTGCTGCGAGACAATCACGCGCTTTCGCGGCAGTCGTTTCTTGAGTTCGACCTTCAGGCGATATTCGAGGGCGAGCTGTATTCCGAGTTTGTCCTGTTTTGGCTGGTGACGCACGCCACGCGCTTCGCGCCGCGCGAGGGTGATAGGCCGGATTCCTGCTGGATCGAGCAGTGGACTGCGGAGGCGGCGAAGCAGGGCACCCGCGCGCTCGAAGGTCTTCGCGATGGCGTCGAGCAGGCACTTCAGGTTCTAGGCGAGGGCTTTACGAGTCATCCCAAGAACATTGTTTTGCGTGACCTGCTCCGCAGCGGGCAGCTTCCGCTCCCGGACTTTCACGGACAACTGCTGCGCGTTGTTTACCGACTGATTTTCCTCTTTGTCTCGGAGGAACGTAAGCTCGACGGTCAATCACTCCTCCACCCGCGGGATGACTCCATTACGGCTCGCACCTCGCGAGAGCGCTTTGCCCTTTACTACGGAAGCGCCCGACTGCGCGAACTCGCCGGGAAGATCCGAGGGAGTCGTCACAGCGACCTGTGGCGCCAGTTTCAACTTGTCGCCGGTGCACTCTCGGGTGCGTCGTCCTTTGCGGCGGTTCGCCGAGACTTGGCTTTGCCCGCGCTGGGCAGCTTCCTGTGGAGCGGTGATTCGACTGCTGCGGTGAACAATGCCGAACTCACAAACCACGATTTTCTCGAAGCCCTGCGACACCTTTGCTTCACACGCCAAGGGAAGATCCTCCGCCCCGTCGACTACAGGAACCTCGGCGCCGAGGAACTGGGAGGGGTTTATGAAAGCCTGCTAGCGCTCACGCCGCAGGTTAGCGCTGACGGCGCACGATTTTCCTTTGCTGAGTTCGCTGGCAGTGAGCGCAAGACCTCCGGCTCCTACTACACGCCTGACTCGCTGGTCCAGTGCCTGCTGGACGCCGCCCTCGATCCGGTGGTGGAGGAAGCGATCAAGGGTAAGTCCGGCGCCGAGGCTGAACAGGCCATTCTTGGCCTCAAGGTATGCGACCCCGCCGTCGGTTCCGGACACTTCCTCGTCGGCGCGGCCCATCGAATGGCCAGGCATCTCGCCCGCGTCCGAGCACTGGCGCAGGGCGAGAGTGAGCCATCACCAACTCTGTACCAGCACGCCCTGCGAGACGTGATCGGTCACTGCCTATACGGTGTGGATGTGAACGCTATGGCGGCCGAGCTGTGCCGCGTGAGCTTGTGGCTCGAGGCGCTGGAGCCTGGAAAGCCACTCTCATTCCTTGATCACCATATCCGCGTTGGCAATAGCCTCCTTGGCGCGACTCCTGAGCTGATTGCCGGCGGTTTGCCTGACGCCGTATTCACCGCCATCGAGGGCGACGACAAGACGTTCTGCTCCGCGTTGAGGCAGCGAAACAAGCAAGAACGCAGCGGTCAGACGGACATGCTCCACCTGATGGTGGCCGAGCCGACGAGTGAGTACGACTCAATCGTGGCGCGTACTCGTGACATCGACGAGGCACCGGACGACACGATCGAGGCGATCCGACGCAAGGAGGAGCAGTTCGGTCGGCTGGTTGTATCTCCGAAGTATCGGCACGCACAACTGGTCGCCGACGCCTGGTGCGCGGCGGTCGTCTGGCGCAAGCAGAGAGACGCGGCTGCGGATCCACTAACGACCGAGACGCTGCGGCGGGTGGAGGCAGATTCTGGCGCGCTGACAAAGGCTCAACGCGCCGAGGTTGAGCGCCTCGCGGAATATTACCAGTTCTTTCACTGGCATCTGGCCTTCCCAGAAGTGTTCGCGAGTGGAGGCTTCGACTGTGTGCTCGGCAATCCGCCGTGGGATACGCTGAGCCCAGACCAGCGTGAGTTCTTCGGTAAATGGGTAAGCGGTATTCGCTCCATGGCGCCGGAACAGCAGCAGGCGGCAGTTGCCCGCCTTCTCGAGGATCCCGAGATCGCATCGCGCTGGTTGTCGCATTGTCGCGACCTCTTTGCGTTCGTTCACTTCCTCAAGAACAGCGGTGCATTCACTCTATACGCGGCCGGGAACCTCGGGAAAGGCGATTTCAACGTCTATCGCATGTTCGTTGAACTGGCTATCCGGAAGACGCGCCTTGGAGGGTTTGTCTCGCAGGTCGTTCCAGCCGGTTTCTATGGTGGCGCGAACGCGTCTGCGATTCGCAAACACGCGCTTGACGATAATCGCCTTTGCTTTCTCGCCGGCTGCGAGAACAAAGGCGGTGACTTCTTCCCGGGTGTGCATTCGCAAACGTGGTTCGCTGTGTACGCCCTGCAGCGCGGCGGCAGAACGGTCCGGTTTCGCGTTACGTTTGGCGTTGACTCCATCGCGAAAGCGCTACGCGCCCGCACGGATTCCATGGAATTGGAGGCGGACGTCACCCGCCAGCATGCGCCAGACACGTACGCCATCTCTGACCTTCGTAACGTCGCCGAGCTGACCACGAGCAGGAAGATGTACTCGGCGTGTCCGGCCCTCGGCGACCGTGTTGCCGGTCCACCCTTCCGCCACTACATGCGAGAGGTGGACATGGGCAACGATCGCGGTCTCTTCACGGAGGATCCAGCGGGCCTGCCCGTGTACGAGGGACGGATGATCGATCACTTCGACCACCGTGCGAAGGCGTACGAATCCGGCCACGGCAACAGCTCTGTGTGGATCGAGCGGGAGTTCGGCGACCCGGCTAAGGCTATTGTCCCGCAGTGGCGTGTGTTGCGAGAGAATATCCCCGGCAAGCTGGGCGACCGCTGCGATCAGTTCCGCATCGGATTCTGCGATGTCGCGAACCCGCGCAATGAACGCAGCCTCACCGCGGCGCTCATCCCGCCCGGTGTCGTCTGCGGCGATAAGGTCCCGACCCTCGACTTTGGTCTTAGTGATGAATGGTTCATTCTTCCTTGGCTCGCGGTCGCGAACACCCTCGCCGTGGATTGGATGGCGAGATGTCGACTGACGGCGCCAAAAATGGCGTTCAGCCTGCTCGACAGCCTCCCATTTCCGCGGCCCGGGCTGCCGGATGCCCTTGTGCAGACCGTCGCACCTGTGGTTCTGCAGCTCGTTTGCACCGCACCGGAGATGACGCCGTTTTGGAATCGCATGGCCAAGCTCGGATTCGTAGAACCGGTCGCCGAGGGCACAGTCCCGCCCGCAGCCTTCATCGAGCCTACCGCCCGTGCCATTG
The DNA here is from genome assembly GCA_036504815.1 of Gemmatimonadaceae bacterium. Classification (NCBI taxonomy): domain Bacteria; kingdom Pseudomonadati; phylum Gemmatimonadota; class Gemmatimonadia; order Gemmatimonadales; family Gemmatimonadaceae; species Gemmatimonadaceae bacterium. The sequence continues at coordinate 136,965 of DASXUN010000015.1, forward strand.
CCCGTGCCAAGCTGGACGCCCTAGTTGCCTTCCGCGTCTTCGGCCTGAATGCGCAGGAGTTGGCTGACCTCATCGACACTTTCGGAGTGCTTCAGCGCCGCGAACAAAGAGAGCACAAGGAATTCCGCACCAAGCGCTTGGTCTTGGAGGCGTTCGCGACGCTGGCTTGAAGCAGCCCTGCTCGGCTGGCGACGTTGCTCCAAGCGCGGGGAGACGATCAAAGACCCACTGCGTACCGCTGAGGAACGCACGATGGACGCATCCTTCGGTGCTTCCAGGAGAAGTCTGCTCTAATGGCATGGAACGACAATCTGCAGGTTGGCACGCCGGCGCACAGCATCGCTGCGTCCGTCCATACTCGCATCCGGGTACTCGCAGGTCCCGGCACCGGTAAGTCCTTTGCGATGAAACGTCGTGTGGCCCGCCTCCTTGAGGTCGATGGTATCAGCCCCACACGACTCTTAGCTGTGACATTCACGCGCGTCGCAGCCGAGGATCTCCATCGCGAGTTGATATCGCTCGGAGTGAATGGCGCCGACCAGTTACGTGGCAAGACTCTTCATAGCTTGGCGATGGCCATACTTATGAGGAACCATGTGTTGGCAGTAATGGGGCGAACCCCACGCCCGCTCAACAAGTTCGAGCTTGAGCCGTTACTGGCTGACCTCAGCCGCACTCACGGCGACAAGCATGCCCGCCGTCGCTTGATGCTCGCGTATGGCGCGGCCTGGGCACGCCTGCAAGCACAACAACCGGGCTACGCGCGCTCCGCAGCCGATCAAGCGTTTGTGGATGACCTTGTTGCTTGGCTTAGGTTCCACAAGGCAATGCTGATGGATGAGATCATCCCCCACCTGCACCAGTACTTACAGGCTAATCCCGGTGCGCCCGAAAGGACCGAGTATGAACATCTGCTCGTCGATGAGTTTCAAGATTTGAATCGGGCGGAACAAGATGTCTTACATTTCTTAGGACAGGCCGGCTCGATTTGCGTCATCGGCGACGACGACCAGTCCATCTACAGCTTCCGGCATGCTCACCCCGATGGCATTCGCGAGTGGGCCACCCTGCAACCCACTGACGAGCATGCCATCACCGAGTGCCGTCGGTGTCCGACCACAGTCGTCAGGATGGCGAACGCTCTGATAGCGCAAAACACCGGTCGCGTTGCCGGTCGCGCGATGACGGAGCGTGCAGTCAATGGCCCTGGAGACGTTGCAATACGGCAGTACAGTACGGCCGACCAGGAGGCGGAAGCAGTTGCGACGAAGATCGCCAGTTTGATCGCGGCCGGCGTGTCGCCTGGTGAGATTGTGGTGCTCACGCAGCGCGCCACCTTCGCGGAGCCGATCTTTGAGCGCCTGCGAGCGAGCGACGTTCCCGTAAAGTCATACTACGCGGAAGCCGCGCTGGATTCGCTGGAAGCCCAAGAGCGGTTCGCCATCCTCAAACTTCTCCTGGATTCGGAAGACCGGGTCGCTCTTCGATGGCTGCTTGGTCGCGGCAAGAGCGACTGGCGTACTACCCCTTATCGCCGTCTGATGGCCTACGTCAATGCGCACCATGCCTCACCGTGGTTGGCCATGAGTGCGTTGTCAGCAGGAACCCTTACGCTTCCTTATACAGCATCTCTGGTTGAACGCTTCAAGGAGATCCAATTGGAGATGGGGTCGTTGCGCGCGGCAGCAGATCTCGCCGAGTTCGTACGACTTTGGCTGCCAGCGTCGCCGGCTACGACGCTCTTGGCTGAGGCGGTTGCGGAATGCAGCGATGGATTGACTACTCAGCAAGAATTGTTCGATGCGCTGTATGCGACCATCACTCAACCTGAAGTTCCAATAGAAGTCTCGGAGGTGCGCATCATGAGCCTCCATAAGAGCAAGGGGCTCAGTTCGCCATTTGTCTTCATAGTTGGCTGTGTGGAAGGGCTGCTGCCAGCGCAAGCCGACAGCGCCATGACTCCAGACGAACAGATGAGGAAACTCGAAGAGGATCGTCGCCTGTTCTACGTTGGCATCACCCGTGTCAAAGCAGATCTTCCACAAAGAGACGGTTACTTGGCGATCACATACGCCCGCACGATGGCCGCGGCTGCAGCCTTCGCGAGCCAGATTTCACCGGTGCGCGTGAGTCGGGGAACCGCTCATCTACAGGCGAGCCGTTTCATCGGAGAGATGGCTCCGCATGTTCCGGTCGTACAATTCAATGCACCGTTGTGAATCGCCGTTTGTGAGCGGGTGGACATGGGGACTTCGGGGACTTCGTGAGACGTGCTAGACAGCCCGCCGGATCTCGTCTTCGGGAGGCAGAATCCTCCTGATGTTTGCTACAATGGACGATGAGGCCCCGTCACCCCCCTCCAAAAAGGTTCGAGCGTCGAGGGCAACTGTGCACAGTTCTGAATCAGAAGGGGTAGAGCCCCACTGTACGAACGGTTGTCTGGCTTCTATGCTCAGCTTTCCGTCGGCCAACAGAAGGTTCGATCCTACTGTTTCCAGGATCAGGCGCTTCTGATCGGCGTCACCGCTGCGGAAGCATTCCACGGCTTTGTTGCAGAACGAGATGAAAAGCGCCAAAGGTTCGATCCAGTCTGCCGGGTCCTGCAGCGCATCACGGCTTTGTTCGAGTGCGAGACGACGACCCGAGAGCTCCTGTCGCTGCTTCGCAAACTCGGCGTCGTCGATCAGGCTCCGGATTCTCAAGCCCGTGAGTACGCTCATCTCCTGATCGAGGCGCTTCAAGCTGTCCGCGACAGCGGTGCGTTTTGCATCGCGTTCGGCGCCTACGCTGGCATCCCGGTCGCCGAAATGGAGTTCCAGCCAATCCCGACTCCAACGCGCAACCCGCAAGCCCTCCAAAAAGCCGACGATCGTGCCTTCCAGTGCCGGCAAGGCAACGCATCGCTCGCGGCAGTACGAGCCGCGCTTTCGACGGGTGCAGTGATAGTAGACGTACTGGCGACCGTAGCGGTTCTTCTTGTGCTCCGCCGTCACCGCCAAGCCGCAGGTGCCGCAGCGCATCATGCCAGTGAAGGCGAAATCGCGTTGTACGGGCCGTGGCCGGCTCGGCCGCCCGAGCAGCTCCTGCACGCGGTCGAACTCGGCGATATCGATCATCGGCTTGTGCTTTCCCATGTGCATCGAACCTTCCCATGAGAAGATGCCGGCGTAGAAAGGATTGCCCAGGATCGAATAGATCGAGCTGAGGTGGAGGAACTCGCCGCCTCCTCGGGGACGCACACGACTGCGGAGTCCCCATTCGTTGGTGGCCTTGTCCAGCAGCCGCCTCGGAGTGGACGCGCCGGTGAGCATCAAGCGGAACATCTGCTGGATAAGATCGAAGCGTTCCGGATCGGGAATGACCGTGCGCGTGGTGGGATCGGTGAGGTATCCGATTGGTGGTCGCGACGGGCGCCATCCTTTGGCGACTTTTGTACGGTTGCCTCGACGGACATTCTCGGCGAGGCTGTCGACGTAGTACTTCGAGAAGCCGAAGAGCATGGCGAGCATCAGCTTGCCCTGCGAGTTGTTTTCAAAAGAGTGCGTGGCAAAACGAAGGTCCTTGATCTTGCCGGTATCGAGCAGATGAATGATGCGGCCGCCATCGACGGCATTTCTGGCAAGGCGGTCCGGATGCCAGCTGATGATGCCGTCGGCCTCGCCCTTCTCAATCCGCCGGAGCATTTCGTCGAAGACGGGGCGGCCTGGCTTCTTCGCGCTTTTCGCCTCCTCGTAAGTGTGCACCACGTGGAGACCCGGCATTCCGGCCACGAGCCTTGTGGCCTCAGATAGCTGAGACTCGATCGAGAGCACCTGACGTTCTTCGGCGTCTGTGGATTTGCGGCAGTAGATGAAATAGTTCATGTGATTTGGGTGTCGCCCTGAGATGGCGGCTGTGATTGCCGAGGATGACGAAGCATCTCGGCGAGCGCAGCGAAGAAGTCCAAGAGGCGCATCGCCTCCGCGCGCGCCTCTTCTGGTGTCAGGACCTCACCGAAGTCCTTCTTCCAGCACTCGATGAAGGACTGGACTTGCTCTTCGCTCAACGTCATTCGTTGAGCGTACCGAGCGCCGGCTGAATCACCCAGAGGGCGGAATCTCCGCGCCGTGCATTTGCACCCGCGCGGGCGATCGCTGCGCCGATAAGATTGTCCCATTAAGGCGAAGAGATGTCGAGGCGGTCAGTGGCAGTGGCCGGACCCGGCGCGCCTCGCGGTTTCGTCCCTCGTGCCCCGCGGTGCGTTCGTTGATAGGCTCTGCGAATGACGCCAGAACCTAATCAACCAAAGCGACGCACGGTTGTCTCAGCGGTGCTCAACGACGGAAGCATCGTCGAGACCCTTGCCTCCCGGCGCGACCGGATTGTCAGTCTCATCCACATTTCTGGCGACGGCGCGGAGACGGGCAAGACGCTCGATCTGCCCGAGCTCGGCGCCGTCCGGCCATACTCGCCCGACAACAGCCTGCTCGCCCACGGGGTCGTCCAGTTTCCATCTGGCCGGCAGGCCTACAGGACCGAAGCTGAACTCGTGGGCAGCATCCGCGGCTTCATCCATCAGTACGCCGATCTCTCCGAGGCCTTTGAGGAAGCCGCCACGTACTACGTACTGCTCACGTGGGTCTACGACGCATTCAACGAACTGCCCTACCTGCGGCTGAAGGGCGACTTCGGTAGCGGCAAGACACGCTGCCTCCAGACCATCGGGTCGCTTTGCTACAAGCCGATGTTCGCCAGCGGAGCATCGACGGTATCCCCGCTCTTCCGCATCATCGACGCGTTTCGGGGCACGCTGATCATCGACGAGAGCGATTTCCGCTTCTCCGACGAGCGCGCGGAAATCGTGAAGATCCTCAACAACGGCAATGCGAAGGGCTTCCCTGTCCTGCGTAGCGAGGCGACGCCTGGGAAGGACTTCAACCCGAAGGCGTTCGACGTGTACGGTCCGAAGATCATTGCGACGCGTCGCTCCTTCGATGACCGGGCGTTGGAGAGCCGCTGCATCACGGAGGAGATGACCGGACTCCCACCTCGGTTGGACATTCCGCTGACCCTGCCCGAGGCATTCCACTTTGAGGCCGAGCTCCTCCGGAATCAGCTCCTGTCCTATCGGGCGCGATGGCGCGGCACGTTCACCGGCCCGGTGCCCGAGCGAGACCCGGCCCTCGAAGCACGTGTCGCCCAGGTGTTCGCGCCGCTCATGGCGGTGGCCGCCGATCCAAATGCGAAGGCACGGCTGTATCAACTTGCCGTGAAGACGAGCGGCACCCTGCAATCCGACCGCGGCACCACGACGGAAGCACAACTTCTTGATATAATTTCGGAGTTGCGTCGGGATTCTGCACCACTAGGCATCAAGGACATCGCCGAGCGCTTCAGTGCCCGCTTTGGCGCTGACGCGCACCGCTCCGTAACACCGCGATGGATCGGGTTCCAGCTCAGGAGCCGTCTGTCACTTCTCACCGTGAAGAGTCACGGGACGTTTGTCGTACCTGACTCTGAGAGCGAGAAGCTGCGGCGGCTGTTCGTCCGCTATGGGGTATCGCAGGTCGAGCGATCAGGACCGCCGCCCGAGAACGACTCACTCGGCGACGACTTCTAGGGACGTCTCCGCGATCGCGTGAGGAAGTCCCCCAAGTCCCCACATCCACCCGCGGGCATGCGCTCCGTGCACGCTCTTCCCTCTACGGGAGCGCGGCGCCGATTTGGTAGGCTATTTGGACTTTGCAACATGACCAGACACATCAACGCACCATACCTCCGGGCCCTCCGCCGGCGATCCGCGTTTTCGCAAGAAGACGTCGCTTTCCTGCTTGGCGCCTTCACCGGGACCCGCGTCTCGCGGCACGAAACCGGCGTCTGCGCGCCGCCGCTCGACGTCGCCCTCGCATACGAAGTCATCTTCGACGTTGGCATCGCCGAGGTCTACGACGATGAGCGCGCTCGGATCGCCGCCGAGATTGGCAAGCGCGCGAAGAAGCTCCGCGAGAGCCTCGCACACCGTGTTCATGACCCGCTGCGGGAGGAGAAACGGGCCGCCCTGAAACTGATTATCAGCAGATGTTCATCGCTTCAACATGCAACCACGACCACTACGACTACTGGCCATAGACCTCACCGCTAAGGGCTTCGGCTTCGCCCTTTTGGACGCACGACTCGGCCTGCTTGACTGGGGCTTCAGTTCTTTGCTGGCGTCTGACGATGATCTCTTCTTGGAACGCGTCTCGGCGCGGATTGAGAGGGGCCGACCAACGGCTCTCGTTCTTGAGAACTTCGCTCCGATCAAGGGGCGGGAGACCGCGCTGCGCAGACGTGATCTGGCGATCGCGCTGGCTGCTCAGCGGAAGATCGGGCTGTGCCAGGTGTCGCAGAAGATCGTTCAGGGGATTCTCGGGCCGGGGACGAAGGCTGAAATCGCCAGGGTGCTAGTTCAGCGATTCCCCGAACTGCGGCATCGGGTGCCGCGGGAGCGGACGAGGTGGTCCACCGAGGACGAGCGGATGCACATTTTCGATGCGCTGGCGTTGGCGGTGGTGGTGATGCGGCCGAGTGCCGAGCACGACCTTGCATGACGTAGGCCTTCGCTGCGGGTTACTTGATGTTGTACTGCTTGAAGGCCTCGTCAATCGTCTCGGAGAGTGCGCGATGGTTGAACACCATTCCCAGATCGATCATCTCTTTGTCAACAACGACTTGCCTGCCACCAGCCGCGTGAGCGACCGTCTGTATGTCGTTGACTTCCGTCTTGTAGTAAACGGCAGCAACCAGGCCGAGTAGAATCACGCGACTCTGCCCGACGACAAGACCGCCGCCAGTCGGATCGTGAAACGAGCCCTCGTCGAACACGAACACCGGGCTGCCGCTCGACCCAGGGAACACTGACGCATCGATCAGAAATACCGGGCGTCCCTGGAAAGCGATCCGCGGAAGGGTGGCAATCGAACCTGTGCGAGCAATCGGGAGCAAGTTCGCTGAGTCCCAGAGTCCGTTAGGGTAGCCGATGAACACGACCCTCTGCAGGACGCTCAGCGAAGCCAGTTGCGCATCAGTGGCCAGAAACTCCGTAGGGATGGATCTATAGAAGAGCTTGACGCCGGCCTGCGTCGGAGTCTTGAGCAACGGACCCAACGGTACTACCGCGACGTCGACGGTCTTGTCGGGATGAAATACCCACATCGCGTCGAAGTCGATAATGTCGAGTTTGTAGCCGTTACCGAGCTTCGGTTGTTCGCCTTCGCCGATGTGAAAGAAGATCGCACCGCTTTTCACGTCGCCGACCACATGTCGGTTCGTGACGATGAAAGGGATCCGATCATCTCCGATTCGACGTTCGAAGATGAAACCTGTTCCAGTCGTCGTACCGCCGTTTGCGAGGGTGCCCTCGATCCTAACGGTGGTGAACAGCATTTGTTCTTGGGAGCGGCTGAGATCGATCTTCATGTTCGTTCGATACACACACGGAAGGCGTTGCGCTGCTGCGCTTCCAATAGTGCGGGCAACGTGCTTCTGGAGCCAGCAGTTCGTTTACTGCGCCGGAGGCACCAACGCTGCGTATGCAAGGTCAGCGAGTGGCCATGAGATACGCCGCCGCGTTGGCGAGCATTCCGATGCCGAGTGACAGAAAGCCGACCACGAGAAGAACGCCGCCAAGCTTGTCTTGAACATCGAGCAAGTGTTTGGTGACACCCCCGACAATCGCTCCACTCTGCGGACGCTGCTCGGCAATCAACCTGAGTTGCTCAATCGATGTTTCGTGTGCCACCAGGCAATAGACGACCCATTTCATGATCGATCGAATGCGCCAAGCGAGGAGCAGTGATCCGGACGCCGTTGCTACTGCGCCTAGAAGCTTGAGCCAAGTAGGGAGATCGCTGGGAAGGGTCACAACTCTCCTGAATTAGTGTGCATGACGAGGATCAGGTTGCAAAGACCCGTCCGGCATTGCCTGCGGTACGAAAGAGCTGGTGAAGTGCCATCCAACGCGTTCCGTCCTTCACACGAGATACTGCTTCGCCACCTCTCGGCACGTAACAAGATGCTGCGTCATCCAGGTGAAGAGTGCCTCGCGTTCGGGGCCAGCCACGGCGCACTTCGCCTTGTCATACTCCCGATATACTGCCATGCGACTCGCGATCTTTCCTTCAAGCCGCTCCCAGCTGACTTCTTCACCGGTAAAGAGCGCTTCAATCTCCTGCCGGTGACGCGAGAGCTCTTCGAACTGCGCCTTGTCGGCATCCTGCGAGCAATAGATCTCGACACGGATGCGACTTCCCGTCGCCATCGACACGTGACCGCCGATACCAGACCTTCCGACGCCGAATGCTAACCATGCATCCTTCGTGGATGATCGACCCGACGCCCAAGTGCATCCGTGCGTGACTAAGTGCGAAAGGAAGCCTTCCCAGAACGTCAAGCGGAAGTCGTGACGAGCCGCCTCACCCTCGCTTGCAACCTCCTGAAGCCTGCGCGAGAACTCACTCGGCCCAACTTCGAGCTGAAAACGCACGGCCGGCTTCGAGTCATCGATACGAACAACTTCTGGCCGAACCAAGAAGAACGACACGCGCTCTCCTGCGTGCGCGTTCAACCATTCGATAGTGGTGCGATGTTCGTCGCGAATGTCGGCGGCAACCCAGATGACCATTCCGGCATCGAGTCCAGCGGCATACGCGAGAAGTTGACCGAGATGGGCGTGATCCGTCTGGGTTAGCTGGTTTTCAATAACAACTATCGTCTCCGTGTCCTCGACATGACCAAGAATGTCGAGCTCGTAAGCTCCCACTTTGTGTTCGATCTGGTCAACGGCAATTGGAAAGCCGATCAGATCTGAGAGATGCGAGATGTTCTGGGCGAGCCACGGCGTGAAATCGCGTTCCTCGTGCTTCCATAGATCACGCGGATTGAGTACCTGGAGCTCGCCAACGGTGATGGCCATCAGGAACCTCTTTCGAAAACGAGACTACTCGAGACGACGCCGCTCAGCAGGCTTGATCCCGCGAACCGCCTGGCACCGTTCAGCGAAACGTCGAGGGCCATCAAGAGCGCGATGAAACGTGGCCGCCCGCACCGGTTGAAGATGCCGCAGCTCCCCCGGCGGGGCCAGACAGGCAGGTGCGGAGCCTGAGGCGACCACTCTCGTCGCCGGTTAGCTAGGAGCCTTCACTGCTTCGAGCCTTTCAGCCATCCCGCAATGTCATCAGACGTCTTGTCAGCCGCGCGCTTGACGGGATCATTCCCAAGGTGCGCATATCGCTCGGTCGTCGCCACCTGCTTGTGTCCTAAAAGGGACCGGACAACCAGCAGCGACTCTCCCGACGCCGCCGGCACCGATGCAAACGAGTGCCGGAGATCGTGAAGCCGGAGCCCCTTCAGCTTCGCCGCGTGACGCACCGCGCACCACGTCCTCTTGATCTCCTTCAGGTGCTGCTTGGCCTTCGAGCCGGGGATCACATACGGGTTACCGACCACGCGCGGGAGTGACGCGAGGATCGCTGCCGCGCTCTGGCCGAGCGGCCGAACGCTCTTGCCCGTCTTCGTGTCGTCGAGCCGCAGGTGACCACGCTCGAAGTCGATCGCGTCCCAACGCAGTGAGAGGATCTCGTTCTCCCGGCAGCCGGTGAGCGCCAGAAGCCTGATGGCCGCGACCGCGAACGGGTTGGCGGGAATCGGCTGGTCCGCGCTCTTCGGCCGGTGCTTCTGGTTCTCGGGCTTCTTGGGCTTCGACCGATGCTCCGGTGCGGGCGGCAGGCCACTCGCCTCCGCCTTCGACAGGGCGGCACCCAAACGGCCGAACTCTTCCTTCGTCAGGAATCGCTCGCGCCCGTGCTCGGGGTAGAGTTCAATGCCACGAGCAGGGTTCTCTTTGGAGGGGATGGCGCCTTCCGCGATGGCGTACGCGAAAAAGGTCGTCAGCCGCGCGACCACGCGGTTGGCGACGTACGGCGTGTCGTTCAGCGACCGGTGGAGGCGGCGGACGTCGGCAGCGGCGATCGTGGACACGTGCTTCGTGCCGAACGCCGGGAAGATGTGCTTCTTCCAGAGCCGCCGGTATTCCCGTGTCGTCCCGGGCTTCCGCCGGCGTTCGACCTCGTCCAGGTAAGTCGCGCCGAGCTCCCGAACCGTGAGTCCGCCGCGTGCGGCACGGCGCGCGGTGAGCGGATCGACGCCCTGCGTCGTGGCGGACAGCTGGCGGAGTGCCTCGTCCCTGGCCTGCTCGGTGGTCAGCGGGCCGTAGACGCCGAGGGTCAGCCGGCGAAACTGCCGGGCGCCTTGTGGCCGATATCCCAGCACGAAGACCTTTCGCCGATGCACGCGTCCCTCGGCATCGGTGCGCTCCGTGACGCGGACTCCGAAGCCCTTCAGCTTGGTGTCCCACACGAAGTAGTCGCAGCTCGGGGTGAAGGCGAGCGCATCGATGGTGCGTTTCGTGAGATTGGCGGAGGCCATGTGCTGCCCCTATCGGAATGTCGTAGGAAGCCTATAGGAAGCCATTGGAAGCCAATCTAGCGAAATCTCCTGGAATCTCAAGGAAGGTCATTCTTGCGTAAGGCATTGATTTTTCATACGTTGCAATCTACCGGAAACTTCACGGTATCTAACGCCACCTGCTTCGGGAGCAGGAGGTCGGAGGTTCAAATCCTCTCGCCCCGACTGAGACGCAACTCCTGAGTGACTCAGGGGTTGCGTCTTCTTTTTGCGGTGGCTCGTCGCCGACCTGCGGGGCCATTGCATGCCCGAACCTGGCACGCGTGGTCCTCTCCCGTCTTGGGGAACTCCTCGCCGTCGAGCGGCCTTGCCTTGATGAACGCGGACAGCACCACGGCGCACTGGCGCCGCAGTGCGGCCGCCCCTTTGCATCGGGCAAGGCATCACCGATGGCACGAACAGTTCTTCTCGCCCGGCCCCATTCCTTCATCGAGGCGCTCATCGGGCGACCGGTGCAGGAGTCGGTGCGATCGCTGCCGCTGGATGCGCTGCCGCTGGATGCGCTGCCGCGACAGGGCGTGGCGGTCGACGCATGAGGCGCGCAGATTCGTTGATGAAGCTGGCGTGCCGGTGGGACATCGTGCGTGGCGCGCTGCAGGTGTCGGCCCTCGTCGGCGTTGTGCTCAATCTCATCAACCAGGGCCAGGATTTCATGGATGGGCGGCCCCTCGCCGTTGGTCATGTGGCCTTATGGGCGGCAGGCACCGAATGACCCCGGAGTCACCGGTATCGTCTCGCGACGCGGCGTTCAGCCGCGAGGCGCTGGCGCTTCTGCCGGACGTGGCGCGATACGCGAAATCGCTGACCCGCGACGCGAGCGAGGCCGATGACCTGGTGCAGGACACGTTCATGATGGCGTACCAGGCGTGGGATCAGTACACGCCGGGCACGGAGTGTCGTGCGTGGCTGTTCACGATTTGCCGCCGCCGCTTCCTTCGGGTGCGACGTGGGGCGGAGCGCTACGTAGCCACCGAGGACGCCGAACTCGAGTCGCTCGGCGCGGCGGACGTGTACACCCGCGCCCACACCGAGGGCCTGGACCACGTCTTCGAGCGGTCCGAAATGCGCGAGGCGGTCGAGGCGGCCATGGAGTCCCTGCCGGAGGCATTTCGAGACGTCGCGGTGCTCGTGGACCTGCACGATCACTCGTATGAGTCGGCCGCCGAGATTCTCGGCATCCCGCTTGGCACCGTGCGATCACGCCTCTTTCGGGCGCGGCGCATGCTGCAGGAACAACTGCTGGCGTTCGCGCAGGACGCCGGATTTGGCGTCCAACGCGCCGCGGAGGGTTCGTCATGATGGAACCGATGCTGGACTGCGACGCCGTGATGCGGCAGTTGTGGGATTACCTCGACGGGGAGCTCTCGCCGGAGCGCATGCAGGCCATCGAAGCACACGTGAAGATGTGCGGGCATTGCTCGCCCCAGGTGGAGTTCGAGCGCGCATTCCTCAAGGCGCTCGCGGCCGCGCGCGCCGAGGTGTCGAACGAAGGGAGCCTCCGCGACCGCGTGGTCGCGCAGCTCCGCACGCGCGGGTATTCGGCGTAGCGATGCCCGCGCGGACACCCGCGGGCATCGGGGGCTACCCGGCGCAGCAGGACAGCTGGGAGACGTCCTTGGTGAAGGTCTGCGCGGCGAGCTTGAGACCCTCGACCATGGTCAGGTAGGGAAAGAGCTGGTCGGCAAGCTCGCGCACGGTAAGGCCGGCGTGCAGCGCCAGCGCCGCCGACTGAATGACTTCGCCGGCTTCAGCGGCCACGATCTGCGCCCCGAGCAACTGTCCGGTGCCGGCGTCCGCCACGAGCTTGATGAAGCCGCGCGTGTCGAAGTTCACGAGGGCACGCGGCACGTGTTCGAGCGCGAGCGTGCGGCTTTCCGTGGCGATCCCACGTGCCTGCGCCTCCGCCTCGGTCAGCCCGACCGTCGCGATCTGCGGTTCGGTGAAGGTCACCGCCGGCATTGACGAGAGGTCGAGCACGGCATCGCCGTCCGTCATGTTGATGGCCGCGCGCGTTCCCGCCGCCGCCGCGACGTAGACGAACTGCGGCAGCGTCGTGCAGTCGCCGGCGGCATAAATGTCCGCGACGTTCGTCTGCAGATGGCCATCCACGACGATGGCGCCGCGCGCATCGACGGCGACGCCGGCCTGTTCGAGGCCGAGCGAACGCGTGTTGGGGGCACGACCAGTGGCGACGAGCACCCGCTCGGCCTCGACCACACCCGCGTCCGTGGCGACCCGGAACACCCCGTCGGCGTGCGCGACGCTCGTGAGGTGCGCATGGAGACGCACGTCGATGGCCTCGTCACGGAAGACCTCGGCGAGCGCGGCGCCAAGCGCGGGATCCTGGCGGAACAGCAGCGTGTGGCGGGCCAGAATCGTCACCTGGCTGCCAAGCCGGGCATACGCCTGCGCCAGTTCCACCGCGATGACCGAGGAACCGATCACCGCCAGCCGCGGCGGAATCTCCGCGCTCGCCAACGCGTCGGTGGAGGTCCAGAATGGCGTCTCGTCCAGACCCGGAATGGGCGGCACCGACGCGCTGGCGCCGGTGGCGATGAGACACCGTTCAAACTCGAGGCGACGCTCCTCACCCGCGGCGTCGGTCACCATCAGCGATTGTGCGCCGACGAATCGGGCCGTTCCCGCCACGACCGTAATGCCCTCGTTGCTGGCCAGCACCTGTTTGTACTTGGCACCCCGCAGCTCCTCCACCCGTGCCTGTTGCTGCGCGAGCAACGCCCGCCGGTCCACCGTCACCGGCGCGGGCGACACGCCGGCGTCGAACGGGCTGCGCCGCCGCGTCTGTGCCACATGCGCGGCGCGAATGAGGATCTTCGACGGCACGCATCCCACGTTGACGCAGGTGCCGCCAATGACGCCACGTTCAATGAGCGTCACCGCGGCCCCGCGTTCGGCGGCCTTCAATGCCGCGGCCATTGCGGCGCCGCCGCTTCCAATCACGACGACACGACGGATGCCGACTGGCGCGTGCGTGGCGCCATTTGCCTGCACCGCGGTCACCGGCTGGACACACGTCGCACACGACAGATCGGTACCCGGACAATCGCGCTTGGTCATTGGTGGCGCCCTTCTTTGTTCGATGAGTGATGAGGCGGCACCCCGGCACACGCCGCCGCCCGGTGGCGTGCCCGGAGAGCAACTGCGCCGAACACGCCCGTGCGGAAGATGGCCCGCGTCGTCATCAGCCGGCTACCGAGCGACTGAAGAGGGATACCCGGCGTCGGTCGTGGCACGAATCAACCGCTTGACGTCCGTCTTGACGTCGTCGTAGGTGACCACGGCCTGCTGTTTCTCGAGACTCACGACAACCTTGGTGACGCCGTCAACCTTGGCTAGCGCCTTCTTGACGGTGATCGGGCAGGCCGCACAGGTCATCTGCGAGACCGACAAGATGACGGTGCGGGGAGCAGCCCACGCGGGGGTGGCAACGAGCGTGAGGGCGGCGATGGCGAACAGCAGCTGCTTTCTCATGTGGAAGACCTCTAGTAAAAGAGTGGGGCAATGAACGGAAAGGCGAACGCGATGGCCAACAGGACCACGACGGTCCAGAACAGCACGCGGTAGGCGGTCTGCACGCGCGGTATCGCGCAGACTTCCCCCGGTGCGCAGGCTGTCGGCATGCGGAAGATCCGACGCTGGGCGAATGCAACGGCCACCAGCGCCACGCCGAGGAAGAGCGGCCGGTACGGCTCCAGCCTGGTGAGCGTGCCAATCCATGCGCCGCTCACGCCAAGGGCCAGGAGCACCAGCGGTCCCAGGCAGCACGTCGAGGCGAGAATCGCTGCGAGGCCCCCGGCCACGAGCGCCGTACGTCCGGATGGTGACTCCGGCGTCTTCTCAGGTGCCACATCCAACATTGCTCCCTCCGTCGCAGTGATGTATGCTGAAAATCCTAGTGCCGTACCTAACTACGGAGTCAAGGGTCGATGATCGCGCCACGCACGGAGTTCACCATTGGATCGTTCGCCAAGGCGGCGGGCGTGAACGTCGAGACGATTCGGTTCTACCAGCGTCGGAAGCTCCTGCCGATGCCAGCACGGCCGTACGGTCGCATCCGACGGTATGGGACGGCAGACGTGGCGCGCGTCCGGTTCATCAAGGCCGCACAAGGCCTGGGGTTCAGTCTCGACGAGGTGGCCGAGTTGCTGCGTCTCGACGACGGCGCGCACTGCGATGACGCCCGCGAAGCCGCCGAGGCCAAGCTTCGCGAGGTGCGCGAGAAGCTGGTCGGCCTGCGACGCATCGAGGGGGCGCTCGCGCGCCTCATCAGGACCTGCCGGGCAGGCACTGGTCGCGTCCAGTGCCCGCTCATCGACTCGCTGCGCTCCGGCGCCACTCGCGGTCGCATGGCTCAGTGATGGTGCATGCCCATCATTGACGCATCCCTCGCCATCGGGAGGCGCTCCACCTCGGCGCGCGCCAGCGCGCGGATGGCGGCCACCTGCTCGGGACCGGCGTAGCCGATCCAGCGTCGGATCACGTGTCCCTCGGCGTCCACGAGCGCCGTGATGGGCATGCCCGGCGCATGCAGCAGGTCTCGCACGCGTCCACGACCCAGCGCGACCGGAAATGCATATCCGCCCGCCGCCAGGAAGCGCCGGGCCGCCTCCACGTCGACGTCGTCGTTGAGCGACAGGAACGCGAAACCCGGTCCCGTCAATGCGTGCTGCAGCGAGTCGAGCGCCGGCATCTCGGCTCGACAGGGCTCGCACCAGCTGGCCCAGACGTTCACCAGCGAGACACGCCCGCGGAAATCGGCACTGCGGACGGAATCTCCGGCGAGGCGTGGCAGAGCGAACGCAGGCCACGGCTTACGTTCCCGTGGCGGCGCTCCCGCCAGCAAGGCCACGGCATCGAGCTGGTAGACCCGTCCGGACTCATCCGCCGCGAGCGTCGGGATGGCCGTGTCAAACTCCACCGTGCGCCGCACGACGCCACTCTCAAGGTCGATGACGTCAAGGCGACTGCGCTGGGTGGTGTAGCCGGGAGTGCTCAGCACGTAGAGGCGGCCGTCGGGCCCCACACGCGCACCGAGGTTCACGGGTGAGTAGTCGACGACGGCTCGCCCGTGGTCGATCTCGAACCGGGGCTCCTTGGTACTCTGGGGCAGTCCGCGGTGGGCCACCCATAGAGTCTCGCCCGCGAACGACAGCGCGATGACCTCGTCGCGGATGAACGGCGCCAGCACCAAGGCCCGCGGCGCGATGGCCAGGGCGCCGGCGTTGGCGAGGTCCAGCAGGAGCACGTGAGCCGGGGTGATGGCTCGGCCCAAGGTCCCGCCCACGGCCCCGCTCGCATCGCGGAACTCCAGCAACGGCTCCTCTCCGCTCGGCAGGAATGAGCCGAAATGCTGCGACGAACGCACGAGCCACGGTGAGCCGCCCCGGCCGTCGCTGACGATCGACGGGTAGGTCAATGTGCTCTTGGGCAGCGGATGCAGCTCACCGGTGACGTCAGCGCGGTACAGTGCGCCGGTGGCGTCGGAGAGCCACAACCCGTCCCCGGGTGCCGCACTGACGCTCACCCAGTCGCGTCCCTCGCCACGCACGCGACGGTACGTCGGGCGAAGCCGCGCATCGAACATCACGACGCCGCCGCTGGCGTCGAGCGCCAGCACGCCTCCCGAAGCGGGCGCGGTCGCACGACCATCGAACCAGAGCAACTCGGCCCCGGCGGCGGGGGGCGCGGTGTCCACGATCAACCGTGCGGGCGGCTGCGTGGTGAACACGTGCCGCACGCCCGCGATGATCTCCACCCGTGGCTTCGATGCGCTGAGGAAGGTCTCGATCGGCCCGCGGTCGACGCCCGCCGGAGACCGGCGGGCCGCGAGCATCGCGCCGCCGAGTCCAAGCAGCGACACCCCGCTCACGACCCACCGGTTCCAGGTCATCGGACTACTGCGCCGGCGCGATCGACGCGATTTGGATGGCCGTTGCGCCACCGGCGGCGAAGGCCTTGCCCGAAATCTTCACGCGCTGCTCGGCGAACTCCTTCAGGCGGCCATTTTGGCCGTCACCCGGCATGCCGGCCGAGGCCGGGATGTACAGCTTGCCGTCGTCCGTGAGGATGGCGAGCGGCAGGCCGCGGTCGCCGCAAACCTGCGCGCACATGCGGTGATCCTTGCCCGTCAGCCCCTGCCCGAACTTGCATGAGACGTCGATGACCGTGCCGCTCACGGTGACGTCCTTGCCAGCGGGGGCTTTCATCATGCCAGTGCCTTGCGCCGTGCCCAGCGCCGGCAGGCCGATTATCAGCGCGCCGGCAACGATCCGCAGCTTCCGAAACATGGTTCCTCCTGAGTGGTGAGCCGTTCTCGCCAGGTGGCCATCCGGGTAAGGCACGCAGGCGTCCGATGGTTCCGCGCGACGGTGCGCGCCCCTCATCGAAGTCAGCTCTCGACGTGCCGACGACACGCTTTCACCCGGAACGCCGCCGGCCAGAACGAACGCCGCCCGGTGCGCCACTAGCTGGCCGGCGTCGCGAGATGCCGTTCGATGCGGGTCGTGAACGCCGCCACGGGCTGGGCGCCGACCATCTGGTCCACCAGCGCGCCATCGCGGAAGAAGAGGACAGTGGGAATCGACCGCACACCGAATCGCTCGGCCGTCCCCGGGTTGGCGTCGAAGTCGAGCTTGCTCACGAGCACGCGCCCGTCAAACTGCCTGGCGAGAGACTCGATGGTGGGCGCGAGCGCACGGCACGGGGCGCACCAGCTCGCCCAGACGTCGACGAGGGCGAGCCCTTCGTGCTGTTCGATGGTGCTCGGGAAGGTCGCGTCAGTAACGGTGGTGGCGGCGGACATCGGGTCTCCTGAAGGGTTGGCTTGCCCTTCCAAGACCACGCAACGCCGCGAAGTTCCGCGGCCTATGCGCCGTCACTCTCGAGCGGCAGGCGCACACCTTCCGCCAGGCGGTTCACGAAGTTGAAGTACGCGGTGATGGCGACAACGTCGTGAACGCCCTCGTCGCCAAGCCCGGCCTCTCGCAGCGATGCCGCATCCGCATCCGTGAGGCGCGCCGGCAACTCGGTCAGGTGAATGGCGAAATCGGCCAGCACGCGCCAGCGCGGTGGCATCGCCGCCCCGCGCGGATCCGCGAGGATCTCGTTGACGAGCGGCGCATCAGCGGTCAGCGCACGGAGAGCCTCTCCGTGATGATGCATTCAATACCGGCATCCGTTCACGGACGACACCACGGTCGCGATCATCTCGCGCTCGGGGCGCGTCAGCTCCGATTGGGAGAACATGAGCTCCCGATAGAGGTCGAGGTGGGCCAGCATCGCCGCCGGTCGCGTGGCGTGCACCTTCAGGATGTTCGAGACCTTGCCGCGTGTTCCCGCGACGCGCGCGAACGCCTCGCGCAGGGCCCCCGTGGCGGTGCCGGTTTCGGGCAGTGGAATCCAGCTGGTCATGTGGAGTCACTCGCAATCGATGAATGGAAGCAGTGCTCGCGGAACCAATTTGCGTCGCACGGCCTTGCCCCGACAGGAAGGACTCATCGCACAGGCGAAGTTCCATCACTCTCAAGGAGCCAGGACCGATGGCAGAACCCTATCACCTCACCCTACCACCCGTTGCCGCGACCGCAGCCCCGCCCGCCGTGGACGCCCTCTACGAGCGCTCGCGCCAGGCCAGCCGGATGGTGCCGAACATGTACACGTTCATGGCCAATGCCCCGGGCCTGCTCGAGACGTACATGGACGGATACAACCGCTTCCGCGCGGAGTCGGGCTTCAGCGCGATCGAGCAGGAGGTCGTCTTCCTGGCGATTTCTCGCGAACACGAGTGCGCGTACTGCCTCGCGGCGCACAGCCTCGTGGCCGACGTCATGTCCAAGGTGCCGCGCGCCGTGACCGACGCCATTCGCGACGATGCGACCGTCCCGGATGAGCGGCTTGCCGTACTGGCGAGCTTCGTGCGTCACCTCGTCTCCACGCGCGGACGGCCCGAGGATGACCAGGCCCGCGCCTTCCTCGCCGCCGGTTTCACGGAACGGCAGATTCTCTACCTGATACTCTCCATCGCCGTGAAGACCATCAGCAACTACACCAACCACCTGTGCGAGACACCGGTGGATGCGGCCTTCAAAGTGCGCGAGTGGGGCGTGTACCGCGCCGCGCAGGCCGTCGTCGAGGCCGCTCGCCGGTAGTCCGCGACCCCCTACGGTGGGCACGTCGCGAGGCTCGCTGCGGTCAGCGCGAGCCTCGCGTTCTCGTGCCGCTGGTCTGCGGCACGTCAATGACAAGCGGCCGGACCACAATACCCCTCAGGAGCGGCCCGGCGTGTCGCTGCTGCACGACATCAGCAACGTGACCGAAACCGACGAGGCAGCCTACCGCGCCGCGATCAGCGACAGGTCCTCGACGAGACGCTCCACCAGGTCGAGGCGTTGCACCAGCATGTGCCGGAATTCCTTCGCGTCCGTGCGCGCCACTTCCCGCCGAAGCGTCGGCAGATAGTCGTGCAGCACGTCGTGGAGGTCGTGCGCCTCCTGATCAGTCAGGTGAATCTGCATGGTCCCTCCCGAAAGCGCGCGGGACCGCGGTGGACCGGCGCGCTGCTATGCGATCTGTCCCTTGGGTTTCTGGAGCCTGAACGCGAAGGCCTGCTCGACCAGCAGCCGCACGGGATGTCCGTCAATGCTCGCCGGCCGGTACTTCATCCGCGGCATGGCCGCGATCACGGCCTTGGCGAACGCCGAGTGGGTGGCGGAGATCACGCGCACCGTGGACATGTCGATCGTCCCCGTCGAGTCGACGACGAACCGCAGCACGGTGCTGCCCTCGAGCTTGCGGGCGGCCATCGCCGTGGGGTACTCCGGACCCTCGCTCGTGGGGTCGACGACGGCGATGGAATCGACTTCCACCGTGCTGAAGGCGTTGTCGCCGACGCCCGGCTCGACGGACTCCGACTCCGAGGGGAGCGGCGCGAAGATGATGCCCTCGTGTGCGCCCACGCCCTGTCCGCCGGCGCCCGGCTGACCGTCACGCCAGCGCGGCGTCTCATCGCCGGTGGTGCGCGCGTCGCGCGGGGCCGATGCGCTCAACTGGCCGGGCTTCAACGGACCGATGTCGCGCCGCGCGGGATACAGGTACTGCACCGTCTCCTCGATCATGCCGGCCACGGCATTGACCATGCGTTCGCCCGTCATCGCGAGGACGACGACCGCGCCCGCGTGCAGCACGACGCTCAGGCTCGTCGCGATTAGCGACCGCTGCGGGCGCTGCACATCTGATAGTAGCAGATGCATGCTCATCACCGAGAAGGGGGGGGGCCGGTCGTGCGTCCTTCCCCTTACAGCGTTGCGCTCGCGGAGGTTTCCGTCAAGCCCCCGAACGCCGCCCCGGCATGCGGCCAGCGCCCGTCCGCGGTACGGCTCGGGCGCCACCGCGGTATCTTACAATGATCCTCGGTCCGTCTCCCCCCGTTCCCTGCCCTGACGCCCGATGCCCCGACCCGAGATTGACCTGACCACTTCCGCTCGCCTGGCGGGCGGCTCCCGGGTGTCGGCGATGGCCGCCGGGCTCGTCGGTTCCGAGATCCTCAAGATCGCCGCCGAGATTCGCGCCATGGTTCGCAAGGGCGCGCCCATCTGCAACCTCACGGTCGGCGACTTCGATCCGGCGCAGTTCCCGATCCCCACCGCGCTTCGCGACGCGGTCACCGCGGCCTATGCCCGCGGCGAAACGAACTACCCTCCGGCCGATGGCGTGCTCGATCTCCGCGAGGCGGTGCAGGCGTATTACCGGCGCGAGCTGGGACTGAGCTATCCGCTGGAGTCGATCCTCATCACCGGCGGTGCCCGGCCGGTGCTCTACAGCATCTACCGCGCGCTCGTCGACCCGGGAGATCGCGTCGTCTATCCGCTGCCGTCGTGGAACAACAACCACTACGTGCACCTAATGGGTGCGCAGGGCGTGCCGGTGCCGTGCACGAGCGCCAACCGGTTCCTCCCCTCGGCGGAGGAGCTGGCACCGGCGCTGCCGGGGGCGCGGCTCCTCTGCCTGAACTCGCCCCTCAACCCGACGGGCACCGCGATCACCGCCGACGCGCTGTCGCAGATTTGCCGGGCGGTCCTCGCGGAGAATCGTCGCCGCGAAGGGACCGGTGAACGGCCGCTCTTCCTGATGTACGATCACATCTACTGGCCGCTGTGCGTCGGCGAGACGCGGCACGTGACCCCGCCGGAACTCGAGCCGGCGATGGCGCAGTACACGGTCTTCGTGGACGGCATCTCGAAGGCGTTCGCGGCCACGGGCCTCCGCGTGGGCTGGGCGGTGGGCCCCACCGACATCATCGCCCGCATGGCGGCGATCGTGGGACATATCGGCGCCTGGGCGCCACGCCCGGAACAGTTAGCGAGCGCGGCCTTCCTCAATGATCTCGCCGCGCAGGAGGAGTTTCGCGCGGTCTTCATCCCGGGGATCCAGCGGCGACTCGACGCGCTCTATCGCAGCCTCGAGCAGATGCGCGCGCGCGGACTGCCGGTGGAGGCGCTGCCGCCACAGGGCGCGATCTACCTGACCGCACGCATCGCGCCCTTTGGCAAGCGTACGGCCGAAGGGAAGCGGCTCGCGACCAACGAAGACATCCGGCAATGGATGCTCGCCGAGGCGCAGGTTGGCGTGGTGCCGTTCCAGGCGTTCGGTGTTCCCGAGGAGAGTGGCTGGTTCCGACTCAGCGTCGGGGCGGCGAGCGAAGCGGCGATCGCGGACGCGATGCCGCGGCTGGAACGGGCGCTGGCGGGATTGGGCGAGTGACGCGCACGCTGCGACGCGCAGCGGTGATGGCGGTCGGGCTGGTCGCGGGGTGCAACGACTCCACGCCACCACTCGTCCCGACGACCTTTGACGTTTCTGCCAGCAGTCTCACCTTCGACGCGATCGGGTCGACGCAGGCGCTCACCATCACGGTGCGCGACCAGCATGGCGCGGTGATGGCCGCGACGAAGCCCATGCTGACTTCGTCGTCACCCGCCGTGGCGACGGTGAGCGGGAGTTCGCCGGCGACGGTGACCGCGACCGGCAACGGCAGCGCGACGATCACGGCATCCGCCGGTCGGGCGACGACGACCATTGCCGTGCTGGTGGCACAGGTGCCGGCCACCGTGACCGTCGCCGCGGGCAACGATCAGACGGCGCGTGTGGGCGCGCCGCTCCCCGTCGCCATCGCGGCGCGGGTGGCGGACCGGCTGGACGTTCCGGTGCCGAACGTCAGCGTGACGTTCACCGCGGGCATTGGTAGCGGGACGATCACCGGATCGCCGGCACTGACCAACGCACTGGGCGTCGCGACGGCCGACGCGTGGACGCTGGGTACGACACCCGGCATCAAGTCGGCCGCCGCGACGATCGGGGCGACCGCCTTTGCCGCCTTCAACGCGACGGCAACCGTCGGACCCGCGGCGGCGCTCGCCATCTATGCGGGCAACAATCAGGTGGCGAATCCCGATGCGACGCTCCCCGTGCCGCCTGCGGTGCGCGTCGGGGATCTGTACGGCAATGCCGTGGGTGGCACCGTCGTAACCTTCGCGGTCGCCAGCGGGGGCGGCACGGCCACGGGGACGACGGCGACGTCGAACAGCGCGGGGATCGCGACCGTCGGCAGCTGGGTGATGGGAAGCGCGTCGGGAACGAACACGCTCTCGGCAACTTCACCGGGGTTGAACACGGTCACCTTCACCGCCTCGGCGGGGATCATGCCGGTGATCGCATCGGTGTCACCGACGCCCCTGATTCCTGGCGGCACGATGACGGTCACCGGGACCGGGTTCGCCTCCACGATGACCGGCAACACGCTGCGGGTCGGCGGCGCGACCGCCACCGTCACGGGCGCGACACCGACGCAGATCACCGCCGTCGTCCCGTGCGTGCCCAGCGGGACCGTGGCCGTGACCGCCACCGCCGCAGCGCTGACGAGCAGTGCGGCGACGACGACGCTGACCGGCACGCCGCAGGCAATTCCGGTGGGACAGGCGTTCGTGGCGAGCAGCGGCCTGGCGAGCCGATGCATCGAGCTCGCGGCGACCGGCGGCGCAGCCCGCTACCTCGTCTCCGTCTACAGCACCTCCACATCTCCGAACTCGCTCATCGATTTCGAACTCGGCGGGAACCCCGCAACGTCGGCCGCAGCCGTGCGACAGATGGCGTCGCTGCGCGCGCGCCGTGCGGCAGCCGCGACCGAAGTCGCCTCCGCCGACGTTGACCGTGCGCACTGGGCGCACCTCGAGCGCGAGCGCGCGCTCATCGAGGAGCTGCGCGCACGCGAGCGAGCGCAGGGCGCCCCGTTGCGCCGCCGGTCGCTCACCGCCGCGGTCGCCGTACCGGCCCTGGGCGACCGGCGGGTCTTCTACTGGAACTATGGCGGCTGCGCCGACACGACGGCGCAGGTGACGGCGCGGGTGCTGTACGCCGGCACCCGGGCCATCATCTGGGAAGACACCTCCAACGCGATCCTCGCCAGCGCCAACACAGTCCTCGCCGACCGATACCAGCGCATCGGCCAGGTGTTCGACCTCGACCAGTACGACGTCGTGCGCACCACCTTTGGCGATCCGCTGCGCCGCGACCCGCAAACGGACAACGACGGACGCGTGCATATGGTCTTCACGCACCGCGTCAATGAGATCGGCGGGGTCGTGGCCTTCGTGACGAGCGCGGACCAGTTCGCACGCGTCACGTGTGCGGCGAGCAACTTCGGCGAGTTCTTCTACGGCAGCGTTCCCACGCAGCCTGGTTCGAATCTCGAGAGTTCCGCGTATCCCGACGGATGGTACAACTTCATGGGCCGGACGGTCGTGCACGAGGTGAAGCACATCGCGTCGATGGCGGCCCGGGTGGCCAACGGCGCGCCGTTCGAGCAGAGCTGGCTCGAGGAAGGCACGGCGCGGCACGCCGAGGAAGTCTGGGCGCGACAGGCGCTGCATCACTCCCTGTGGCGGGGGAACAACGGATACGGAACGGCCGCCAGCAATGGCCTGTATTGCGATTTCAATTCCTCGAATGCCACCTGCCTCGCCAATGACCCATTGCGACGGCCGAGCTATGGCGTGCGACGCCAGTTCAATGAGATCCGGCCGCGACTGCTGGAGCCGTGGAACTGGTCACCGTTCGGCGACGCCTCCGGGCAGAGCGGGAACGTCTTCTACCAGACCGCCTGGTCGCTCGTGCGATACGCCATCGATCTGTACGGCGCATCGGAGGCGGCCTTCCTCACCGCGCTCACGAGCTCGACGACCAGCGGTCCAGCCAATCTCGCGAACGTCGCCGGCGTGCCCTTCTCCGACCTGCTGGGCGGCTGGACGCTCGCGCTCTACGCCGACGATTATCCCGGTCTCGCCTCTGGGTCGAACCTGCTGAAGTTCCAGACGTGGAACCTGCGCGACATCTACGGCTCGCTGAACACCGACCCGCTGTGGCGCACGCGGTTCAGCACGCCGTATCCCATCACGCCCACCCCGCTGCCGTTTGGCGCGTTCACGGCGCAGCAACTGGGAGTGCGCGGCGGAGCCAACGCCTATTTCGAACTCAGCGGATCGGCGACGGCGGCGCAGGTGCTCAACCTGCGGGCCACCGGCGGCGGCGCGCCGTCCTCGCAGCTGCGCATCGCGATTGCGAGGCTGCAATGACGCGAACTACGCGGATCGCGCCGATCAGGCATTTCGCGCTCGTCCCACTCCTGGTCGTGATGGCGCTTGCCGCGTGCTCGCCGGCGGTCGAGCGGCAACGCAGCATTCCCGCCGACACCGCGACCGCGCCGATGCCGGTGCGTGCGACCACGGATTCGGCGGCCAACGCGGTGACGCGCCCCGCGGCCGCATCGCCGCAGACGGACACGCTCCGCGGGATCGTGGAACGCATCGGCAGCGAGCCGCGCTCGACGATCGTCGTGCGCGCGGCCGACGGATCAGCGTGCGCGGTGCAGTCCGCCAACGCGCTGCCGGTGGAGGGCCTCGAGGTCGTCTTCTGGGGAGCGCGCCGTAACGGCGCGACCGTGATTCCCGGCGTGTCGTGCACCTTCAGCGTCGAGCGTTACGCCGTGCGCGCCGCCGATGGCATCGCGGCAACGGACGGCGTTCTGCGACGGAGCGGCAACGCGTTCGTGATGGAGCTTCCGTCCGGTGCGTTCTCGCCACTGCGTGAAGTGCCCCCATCGCTGCGTGCGCAGGTCGGCGCGCGCATCTGGTGGGCGGGTCCGCTCGACCACGCGCCGGCGGCGTACGGCGTGCTGCAACCCGCCCGGTGATCAGGGACGGGACGCCAGCGCGCGCGTGGCCTAGATTTCGGCACCCCCGCGCGCACTGAGCGCTTCCAGCCGGAGAGTGCCGATCGTGGACGCCACGCTGCAACCGTTCTTTCACCCCACCGGGATCGCCGTCGTTGGCGCCTCGCACGATCCGGTGAAGCTGGGGTTCGGAGTGGCGCGCAACCTCACGCAGTCGGGCTTCCCGGGCGCCATCCACCTGGTGAATCCGCGCGGCGGCACGCTGATGGGACGCGAGACGTATCGCGACCTCTCCGCGGTGCCAGATCCGGTGGACCTCGCCGTCATTGTGGTGCCGGCCGCGGCGGTGCCGGGCGCGCTGCGCGCCTGCGGCGCGCGCGGCATCCAGGCGGCGATCATCGCCTCCGGTGGATTCCGTGAAGTGGGCGCCGAGGGCGCCGTCCTCGAGGCGGAGGTCGCACAGATTGCCCGCGACCTTGGCATCCGGCTCGTCGGACCGAATTGCATCGGCCTGCTCGACACGCACCTCCCGCTCGACACCACCTTTCTCGCGCCGCCGCCGCCGACGCCGGGCGACGTGGCATTCGTCTCGCACTCGGGGGCCATCTGCGCCGCCGTCATTGACTGGGCCAGCGGCCAGGGCTTCGGCCTTTCGCGGCTCGTCAGTCTTGGCAACCAGACGGACGTCAGCGAAACCGACGTGCTGGCGCACGTCGCCAGCGACGCACACACGCGCGTGCTCACGCTCTACCTCGAGGGCATACGTGACGGACGGCGCTTCATCGCGGAGGCGGGGCGCGTCTCGCGCGCCAAGCCAGTGGTTGCCCTCAAGGTTGGCCGTTTCGCCGCGGGACAACGGGCCGTCGCGTCGCACACGGGCGCCCTGGCCGGGCAGGAAGCGGCCTACAACGCCGCCTTCGCCCGGGCCGGCGTGATTCGCGCCGATACCAACGAGGAGATGTTCGACTGGGCACGCGCGCTCGCGTGGTGCCCGCTGCCGCGGCGTCGCGACATCGCGGTGCTCACCAATGCGGGCGGGCCCGGCGTCGTGGCCGCCGACGCCATCGAGGCCCTCGGCCTGCCGCTGGCGGCGCTCGCGGATGAGACGGTGGCTCGCATGCGCGCGGTCCTGCCGGCCGCGGCGAGCGTGCACAACCCGGTGGACATGCTCGCGTCGGCGGGGCCGCGCGAATACGCCGAATGTCTTGCGGCGCTGCTCGCCGATGCCGCGGTCGGCGGCGTGATGGTCATCATGCCGCCCCCGCCGACGCACAGCGCCGAGTCGGTGTGCGAGGCGCTGGTTCCCGTCATCCGCCAGTCGGACAAACCCGTCGTGGTCTCGCTGATGGGGGAAAACCTCGTGCGCCGCGCGAGCGAGGTGCTGCGAGCCGCGCGGATTCCCGATTACCGCTTCCCCGAGCGCGCCGCGAGCGCGCTCGCCACGCTCGTGCGCCGCGCCGGTTTCCTCAGCGCGCCGGCTCCGGAACCTGCACAGTTTGCCGATGTGCGCCGCACCGAGGCGCGCGCGGCGCTGGATGCGGCGCCGGCCGGGTTCCTTGGACAGGACGCCGTGGCGCGGGTGCTCGCCGCCTACGGCATCGATCTCCCGCGCATCGCCCTCGCGGCAACGCCCGATGACGCGGTGGCCGCCGCCGAGCAGATGGGTTTCCCGGTGGCCATCAAGGTCGCATCGCCCGACATTCCGCATAAGTCGGACGTGGGTGGAGTGCTGCTCGGACTCGGCGATGCCGCGGCGGTGCGCGCGGGCTTCATGACCGTGCAGACAAATGCGCGGCGCGCGCATCCGAACGCCCGGCTCGATGGCGTGCACGTGCAGCGCATGCTTCCCGAGGGACAGGAAGTCATCATCGGCGCGGTGCAGGACCCGCAGTTCGGCGCGCTGGTGATGTTCGGCGCCGGCGGAACGGAGGTCGAGGGCGTGAAGGACGTGGCGTTCGCGCTCGCGCCGCTGCCGCGTGCGGAAGCCGAGGCGATGCTCGACGGCACCTGGGCGGGGCGCAAGCTGCGCGGCTTCCGCAACCTGCCGGCGGCGGACCGTTCCGCGGCGATGGAGGCCCTGCTCCGACTTGGCCAGCTCGTCGCCGATCACCCCGAGATCGCGGAAATGGAGATCAATCCGCTGCGCGTACGGCCGGACGGCGAGGGTGTGGTGGCGGTGGACGTGCGGCTGCGCGTCGCGCGCGGTGAGTTGTAGGGGCCGCGCGTCGTTATCTTTCGCGCTCCGCATCACCCTCACCCGGCATCACGATGGCCACGAAACTCAAGCGCGGATACACCGATCCCGTCACCCAGGCGTGGGTACCGGCCACCGAAGTGATCCGCGAGATTGACGGCATGGTCGTGCGACTCACCGTGCACGGCATCTTCCTGAAGGAAAAGGGGCGCCGGCTCGAGATCGGCCCGCTCGATTACGCGTCGCTCTATCGCGATGCCGTGCAGCGCGACAAGGGGCTGGCCCCCATCAAGCCGCGCGCCGGCCGCTCCAAGACGACGGTGTCACGAGGGCTGCTGGCCACCGAGCGCGGACGCTAGCGACGGCCGCGGCCGGGCGTCGCGCCACGGATCAGTCGAGGCGCCGGTAGACCCGTTTCGCCGGACGACCGATGAGTTGCTCGACGGTCAGGCCGTCCGCGGCATAGCACCCGGCGTACAGACGGCTCGCGAGCAGGGCTTCGGGACCCCGGCCATACTCGGCGTCGTGGCCGGAGAGCTCGCCGACGCGCAGCCGGATCGCGAGCGAGTCGATCTCGCGCAGGCAGGCCTCGCGCGCCGCGCGCGCCGTGACCCCGTTCGGCGGCGCCAGACGCTGCCGGCTCACCCATTGGTTCACCACGTCGTTCCGGAACGACGTCTTGTCGCCAAAGGCCGCCAGCAGCTGGCGCCTGAGCGACTCGAACGTCGCGTCGGCGAAATGCGACCAGGCGCCGAACTGCACGCGGATCTGGTCGCTGCGCTCCAGCCTTCGCCGTACCGCATCCACTTCCTTCCAGCGCACCATCGTGTGGTGGGCCGTGGTCCCCAGCGTCGCTGGTGGCGTGGCGACCACTTCCCCCGTGCCGGCCACGCGATCGAGATCTTCCTCAAGGAGGACGAGCACCCCTTCGTGCCGCGGCAGCAACTGGCCGAGGGCGCGCTGCAACCAGATCGCCTCGCCCGGGGCGGCATGCACCGGCAGCGCGAGAAAGCACTTGCCCGCGGGGACGGCCTGCAGGCGCGGGGCTGCGAGGGCAAGGTCGGAGTTCGCGTCGTGGTTGACGAGCATCGGCGGTTGTGGTGAGTACGCCCCGGCGCCCCAGGGAGCGGGCCCCGGGGCGCCCGGCGCAGGTGTCCATCCGGCATCGGCGGACCATCCAATTGCTATCATACAATGTCACGTTATGCAAGCCTCTTGACGTTTTCGCGGTCCTGTTACATCGTGTGATAGGTTTGCAGGCCTGTATCCTTCCGGGACGCGCCCGGCGTCCGCCGCGGACCGTTCCCGCCCTTCCCCGCGTGACCGTGACCGAAGCCTCACGAGACCTGGACGGCCTGACCCTGCTCGGCGACGTGCTCGGCGCGTACCGGCAGGACCTCGCGCGCACCCCCGACGTGGCGTGCTTCGGCGCGCACGATGCCCGCTGGCTCCGGACGGCACTGCAAGTGGAGCAGCTCGTCAGCCAGCCCGCCCGGGGTGACGCACAGCGATTGCGCCGGCTGGCCGCGCATCCCACCCTGCGCGGGCGGCGACTGCTGGCGCTCGCCGAACAGATGGAGGCGGCGGGCGCGCTCATGCTCGCCTTCGCCACGCTCGCCAGCGCCCGTCGCGTGTGGGAACGCACCGACCCCGCCAGTTGCGGGACGGCCATCTTCCGCCAGGCCCGCATCTGCCGCACGGTCGGCGCCACGCGCGCCGCGGAGAACTACTACTCGCTCCTCGCCTCATACGCGCAACGCCACCGGCTTTCGGAACTGCGCGGCCGGGCGCTCATCGGCTTCGGCCTGCTGCGGCTCGTGGAGGGGAACCCGGCGGCGGGGCGACGGTGGTTCGTGAAGGCCCGCAGCGCCTCCGGCAACCACCCGGTGGCCTGCGCCGTGTCGTTCCATGCCGAGATGAATGCGGCGCTCGCGCTGCGCGACCACTCCGGCGCCTTGATCGCCGGCTCGCGGGCGCTCGCCGGAAACGTCCTGCCGCGTTACGACGAAGCCGGCGTCCTGATCAACATCGCGTCGCTGGCGCTTCGCGCGGGACATCCCGCGGCCGCGCTGGCCACGGTGCGGCGCGCCATCCGGCGCTCGACGCACCCGCGCGTGCGGCTGATCGCGTACTCCAAGGGCGCGGCGGCGGCCGCCGCGCTCGCGCGCCCGGCGCTGGTGAACCGCTTCGCGGCGCAGCTCATGGGCGTGGCGGCGCACGTCTGCGTCCCGTTCGAGGAGATGGAGGCGCGCAGCGAACTCGCCGAGGCGCTGGCCGAGGTCGGCGAGCGCGAGCGGGCCCGCCGCATGGCGCGCAGCGTGCGCGCCGAGGCCCAGCGGCACCGGTTCGCAGCCATCGTGCACCGGTGCGACCGCCTGCTGCGCGACGTCCGCCCCGAGCCGGAGCGGCTGCCGCTCACGGTGGCCGCCCGGCGCGTGATCGAGGAGCTGGTGACGGTATGACGCCCGCCGCGGATCAGTTCCAGGGAATGGAGTCGCGCTGCCTCACCGGCTCGTTGGGACCGGTCGGCGACTTGGTGCAGGCGGCGGCGGTGCTCACCAGCAGGGCGACGAAGAGCAGGCGGAAGAGGGCAGTGCGGGACATTCAGGGGCTCCGGAAAGGGGTCGCCTGCATGGGTAGCGATCGCGCGTGTGCCGTACTAACACGCTATGTCACGAACTATTACGCTATGTAACGTGCGACGAGAATTTCCGAGAATTATGCTGATTGGCCAAGCCGGCGACCCGCCGGCGTGGCTCGCCACGGGGGCCCCCTACGGGAGCTCCATCGCGTGCTGCCCGCGGGTGGCGGACGCCCGCGACCTGCTGGACCGCGGGGGGGCGCTGGTGGTGCTGGCCCCTCTCGAGGATGCGGACGGCGACGACACCCTCCCCCTGATCGAGCACCTGGTGCACCGGCGCCAGCCGACCGCGGTGGTCGGCATGGTGTCGCGGCAGCTCCGGGACTCGGACGACCTGCTGCGCCTGGCCCGCGCCGGCGTGCACACCCTGCTGTTCGACGAGGACCGCCGGACGCCCCTCACCGTGCGCCGGGCGCTCCTGGTGGCGTCCACGCGATGCCGCAACGAGACGCTGTGGAGCGACGTGGCGCCGATCACCCCCGGGCGCGTGCGCCCGCTCGTCGCCTACGGCCTCAAGCACGCGCACGAGTCCCTTACGGTCGACACCGTCGCGCGCGCCCTCGGCCTTCACCGCAAGACGCTGGCCGAGCGATGCATGCTTTCGCGCAGCCTCCCGCCGCAGCTGATGCTGGGCTGGTGCCGGATGATGGCCGCCGCGGTGCTGCTCGAGGACCGGGGTCGCCTGGTGGACCACATTGCGCTCGAGCTCGACTTTGCGAGCGGCACGGCCTTCCGCAACCAGCTCAAGCGGTACACCGGCCTGAAACCGGTCGAACTGCGGGCCCGCGGTCCCCTGGCCGAAATGACCCGCCGATTCCGGCAGGCTATGCAGCAGGCCGGACCCGACCTGAAGGTCAGCCGCATCGGGTAGGCGCGCACTCCGAGCGAACGTCAAGGCGCGCGGCCGAATGGGCCGCGCGCCTTGTTCCATGCCCCCCGGACGCCTAGCTTTCCTGTCCCCGCCCCACGGCGGGCGCGCGCGAGTAGCTCAGCTGGATAGAGCGTCGGCCTCCGGAGCCGAAGGTCGTGGGTTCGAATCCCGCCTCGCGCATCCCCTCCCCTCCCGTCCGCCCGAGCCCGTGCGCTCGTCCCGGGACCGCACTCCTCCGCTCCTCCATCCCTTCAGGAGCGCCCCCGCACCCCATCCCCAGCTTACGCTCCTCCGTTTCGTGGATATTTCCGAACTTCGGCGCTCGCCTCTTCCCGAACTGCTCGTCCTGGCCGAGACGCTGGGCCTTGCCGATCCGGCCGCGCTCACCCGCGCCGACCTGATCTTCAAGATCGAGCACGCCCTGCTGGCGCGCGGCGATGTCCTGCTGGCCGACGGGGTGCTGGAGATCGTCAAGGAAGGGCACGGCTTCCTCCGCAGCCCCGACAACAGCTACCTCGCCGGCGCTGCCGACGTCTACGTCTCGCAGACGCAGATCCGGCGCTTCAGCGCGCGCACCGGTGACACGCTGCGCGGGCGCGTCCGCCCGCCGAAGCCGTGGGAGAAGTATCTCGCGCTGCTGCAGATCGAGAGCATCAACGGGCACGACCCCGAAGCGACGCAGACGCGGATGCAGTTCGACACCCTGCGCCCGACGTACCCGAAGACCCGCCTGCGCCTGGAGCGCGGCAATGGCGACCTGGCGATGCGGCTCATGGACATCATCGCGCCGCTCGGCAAGGGACAGCGCGGGCTGATTGTCGCCGCCCCGCGCGCCGGCAAGACCATCCTGCTGCAGAAGATGGCGCTCGCCATCTCCGAGAATCATCCCGAGGTGACGCTGATCGTGCTCCTCATCGACGAACGCCCGGAAGAGGTGACCGATTTCATCGCCACCGTTCCGGGCGCCGAGGTCATTGCGAGCACGTTCGACGAGAAGGCATCGCGCCACGTGCAGGTGGCCGAGATGACCATCGAACGGGCGAAGCGCCTGGTGGAGGAGGGGCGCGACGTCGTGATCCTGCTCGACTCGATCACCCGCCTGGCGCGCGCGCACAACACGGTGCTGCCGATGTCGGGGCGCCTGCTGTCGGGCGGCGTGGACGCCAAGGCCATGGAGCGCCCCAAGAAGTTCTTCGGCGCGGCGCGCGCCATCGACGGCGGCGGCACGCTCACCATCGTGGCAACGGCGCTCGTCGGCACGGGGTCGCGCATGGATGAGGTGATCTTCGAGGAGTTCAAGGGGACGGGCAACATGGAGCTCATCCTCGACCGCGACATCGCCAACCGGCGCATCTTTCCGGCGGTCGACATCCAGAAGTCGGGGACGCGCAAGGAAGAGCTGCTCCTGACGCCGGAGGAGAAGAACCGCATCTTCCTCATCCGGCAGTTCCTCGGGGACATGCCGCCGGAGGATCAGGTGCTCTTCCTGGCCAAGCGCATGGTGCTCACCAAGACCAATGCGGAGTTCTTCAAGAAGATGGCCGAAGGCGATGTCTAGCTTACCGGGACGCATCCTCGCGATTGACCTTGGCGACCGGCGGGTGGGGCTCGCGATGAGCGACCCGTCGCGGCTGATTGCGCAGCCGGCGGGGTTCGTCGAGCGGCGCGCGGGCAAGCGCCCGCCGCTGACGGCGCTGCTGGCCAAGGCCGCGGAGATCGGGGCGACGGCCTTCATTGTCGGGCTCCCGCTCGACGAGATGGGCGACGACACGCCCCGCGCCGTCGAGGCGCGGCGGCTCGCGCACGAGCTCGAGACGCGCACCGGACATCCGGCGCGACTGCTCGACGAGCGCTTCACCACGTCGGCGGCGCTGCGCGCCGTGCGCGCGATGGACGGATCCACCCGCGGCCGCAAGGGTGACGTGGACGCCCTCGCCGCGACGGTGCTGCTGGAACAGGCGCTGGCGTATGGCGCGCGACTCTGGACGCGCGACGCGACCGCGGAGGAGCGTCTGCCGCGCGACGACGAGCCACCAACGGCCGGGACCGGCGCGCGCGACCATGACGACTAGCCATCGGATCGTCCTGGGCACGGCGCTGCTGCTCGCCGCGGCCGCCTGCGGCACCGAACGCGGCCCGCTGCAGCGCGTGACGATCCCCAAGGGGGCGAGCTTTCGCGTGGCTGCCGAGTCGCTGGCGGCGCACGGATTGGTCGCGAGCCCGCGACTGTTCGGTTTCTACGCCAATCTGCGCGGGCGTGACCGATCGATGCGGTATGGCACCTACATGCTGGCGCGCGGCACCAGCTGGAACGAGCTGCTCGACGACCTGCGCCGCGGCAAGGGGATCGTGCACGCGGTCACCATTCCCGAGGGCTACGACCTGTCGCAAATCGTCCCGCTGCTCGCCGCGGTGCTGGACGTCTCGCGCGACTCGCTGGAGGTCGCGGTGCGCGACTCGGCGCTGCGGCACTCCCTCGATGTGCCGACGCCGTCGCTCGAAGGGTATCTCTTTCCCGACACGTACATCTTCCCCGACCGGGTCAGTGCGCACGAGGCGGTCGCGGCGATGGTGCATCGGTTCCAGCAGCTCTGGAAGCCGGAGTGGGATGCGCGGGCGGACAGCCTGAAGCTTAGCCGGCACGATGTCATCACGCTGGCGTCGATCGTGGAACGCGAAGTGCGGAGGCGCGAGGAAGGGCCCGTGGTGGCGGCGGTCTACCTGAACCGCCTGAAGTCGCGAATGCCGCTGCAGGCCGATCCGACTGTGACGTACGCGCTGGGCAAGCGGCCAGGCCGCGTCTATTACCGCGACCTGCGCATCAACTCGCCGTACAACACGTACAAGGTGCTCGGATTGCCACCCGGGCCGATCGGCTCGCCGGGGCTCGCCAGCATCACCGCGACGCTGCACCCCGCCAAGGTGCCCTATCGATTCTTCGTGGCGCATCCCGACGGGCACCACGAGTTCCGGACCACGTACCGCGAGCATCTCGAGGCCATCCGGCTGGTGCGCGCTGCCGCCCGCGCCGATTCGCTGGCGCGCGAGGCAGCCGCGGTGCGCGCGGCACGGGATTCCGCCGCGCGGGCCGCGGGCGTGCCGATGGAATCGATGCCCCCGCCGCCCGCCGCAACCAAGAAGCCGCGCCTCAGATAGAGGATGCGGCGCGCGGCGGGCCCTGGCCTTGCGGGCCGCACACACGCGCGCATTCACGGCAACGAGGGGCGCTTATCCTCGAGCCAGCAGCGCTCGCGGGAGTTCCCGGGCGTCGCTCATCTGTCACCCATACGGTGGCGTCGGTAGCTTCCGACCATGTCCTCTTCGATCGCGATCGTCTCCTCGCGCGGCGCCAAGCGACTCGCCGGGGGCCACCCGTGGGTCTTTCGCAGCGATCTCGTCGAGGCTCCGGCGGTGGCGGCCGGACCGGTGCGCATGGCCGACCAGCGGGGACACGCGCTGGGGTGGGCGTGGTGGAGCCCCACGTCGGAGATCGTCCTGCGACGCGTGGAGCGGGACGGTGACGCCGCCATCGATCGCGCGTGGTGGCGCGCACGGATCGCGCAGGCCCTCGCGCGCCGCGCGCCGCTCGCCGAGTCGACGAACGCGTGCCGTCTCGTGCACGGCGAGGGCGACGGCCTGCCGGCGCTCGTCGTGGACCGGTATGACCGCTGGCTCGTGGTGCAGCTGCTCTCGGCGGCCGTCGAAGCGCAGCGCGCGGTGATCGTGGACGTGCTGCAGGAGCTCGCCGCGCCGGCGGGAATGCTCGCGCGCAACGACGCGTCGGTGCGCGCCCGCGAGGGGCTGCCGAAAGCAGTGGAGCTCCTGGCCGGCGCCGTGCCGGAGGAGATCGAGGTGGACGAGCACGGCGTGCGCTACCTTGCCGCGCCGTGGTCCGGGCAGAAGACGGGCGCCTTCCTCGACCAGCGCGAGAATCGCGTGATGCTGCGCGCGCACGCCCGCGGCCGCGCCCTGGACGTCTTCAGTTATCACGGCAGCTTCGCGCTGCACCTGGCCCGCGGAGCCGAGTCCGTGACCGCCGTGGACGCCTCGGCGCACGCGCTCGAGCGCGCCCGGGCCAATGCGGCTCGCAACGGCATCACGACGATGGACTGCGTGGAGGCCGATGCATTCGAGTTTCTGCGCGACGCCGCCGCGCGCGGCGAACGGTACGACGTCATCGCGCTCGATCCCCCCGCCCTCGCCAAGAACCGCGGATCGGTGGACGGCGCCCTGCGCGGATACAAGGAGCTGAACCTGCGGGCGATGCGCCTGCTGGCACCGGGAGGCCTGCTGTTCACGGCGAGCTGCAGCTATCACGTGACGAAGCCGATGTTCCTCGACATCGTGCGCGAAGCGGCGGCCGACAGCCAACGCCCGATGATCCTGCGCGCGCTCACCGGACAGCCACTCGACCATCCTGAGGTGCTGACGATTCCGGAGACGGGCTACCTTAAGGGGCTGCTACTCGAGTGCGGCGACGCCCCTGGCATGCGGGACACCAGTACGTGCTCCGGCCCGCCTGCGTGATGCGCTGCACGACGGCGGCGCATCGCGGGCACGGGTGTCCCTCGCGGTCATAGACCTTGAACGGGCGGTCCAGCATTCCCGAGCGATAGCGACCCTGTCGCGCAAAACCGTCGGCAATGGCGGCCTTGATGCCGCGCACGAGCGCGCGCAGCTGCGGCGGCGTCAGCGACGATGCGCGACGCGCCGGATGGAGCCGCGCGCGCCAGAGTGCCTCGGCGACGTAGATGTTGCCAAGCCCGGCGACGATCCGCTGGTCCAGCAGCGCCGTCTTGATGGGCCCGGAGCGCCACGCTAGCGCGTCGTGGAGCAGCGCCGTGGTCAACGCGTCTGGCTCCGGGCCAAGCGCGAGGCGCGGCGGCGAGCCGGGCGCGTGGTACGTGGCCGCGCAGAGCGCCCGTGAATCGACCAGACAGAGTCGCGTTCCGTCACCCGCCGAGAAGACGATGCGCGCGTACGGCGGCAGCGAATCGGCGGTGTGCCCGACGTCCCAATCGCCATTCATGCGAAAGTGGACTGCAACCACGGCGCCGTCGTCGAGGATGATGTGCTGGTGCTTGCCACGCCGGTCGACGCGCACGACCACGCGCCCCACGATGCGCCGGATGTCCCGTGCCGGAAGGGAGCGTCGCTGCGAGGCGTGATGCGTGCGGACGGCCACCACGGTGCGGCCGACGAGCGCTCGTCGGGCGAGTTGGGCGGCGGCGTCGACTTCGGGGAGTTCGGGCACGGGAGGGGCAGACGGTAGACGGGAGACGGGAGACGGGAGACGGGAGACGATGGAGGCGAGGCGGTAGACGAACCGTCGATGGATGCAGGGCGTTGCATATGCCGACGGTGGCGCCGGCGCAAGCAATTGCTTTGTCGCGGGGAAAATTTACCTTGTGGACAGGCCTTCAGCCCATCCATGGCACTCCATCGCCCCCGCTCCCTTCGCCACGAGTACGAACTGTACGTCGAACGCGAGATCGAGGATTACAAGAACTCGGTCAGTCGTTCGGCGCTCATGTCGCTCGCCGATGAGGCGATGCGCCGGCTCGGCAGCGGCGACCAGATGGGGATGACCGAGCTGCTGCTCGCAGCCGAAGTGGACAAGGTGATCCATGGCCGCCTGCGATTGCCGAGCTACGAGACGTGGCGGAAGCGGCGGCAACGGAATGCGTCGGAGCTGCAGCGTCCGGAGCATTGGGGCCTGCGCGGCGACACGCCGCTCAAGGCGGCCATTCCGTCGCTCCCCGGCTCGGGGTCGGTGCTGGTGACGGGGGCGCGCGTCGAAGGCTCGGCCCTGTACCTGGCGGCCAACGGGTGCGACGTCACGGCGGTGGAGCCGGAGTCCGATGTCGTCGAACGCATGATGGAGGCGGCGCGCGACGCCGGCCTCGACGAGCGGGTGCGCGGCACGGTCAGCGAACTGCATACCTATCTGCATGGCTACGCGCCGGCCGACCCGCTCACCGCGGTGGTGTGTACGCCGGCGGCATTCTCGGGACTGAGCGCCGACGAGCGCGCGCGGGTCATCGAGGTGCTGAAAAGCGCCACGTCGGACGGCGGCGTGCACCTAGTGGAAACGATCGTGGCCGGGTCGTCGATGATCGATGAAGAAGAGCTGCGGCAGCAGTACGATGGCTGGACAATTTCTATCGTTCCGGACAAGGGCGCGTCGAAGACCTTCGTCGCCCGCAAGGCAGTGGCGTAACGAACTGACACATCTCCTGTATTTGTGTCGTGTCCGAATGAAACAACCGCCCTTGGCCGGGGCGGTTCTTCTTTTTCTAACTTCTTACAAGGCAATGTGTTGGGTTATGTAGGAAACTGGCATCGCTCGTGCAACGTCAAATGGACGTACTTCCATATGTATCATCGAGCGCTGTCGCTCCTCGGCAGAGACCCCCCGTAGCAGGTACGCGGCCATGGATCAGATTCGTCAGGCGGACATCATCGAGCAGGAGCCCCTCGGCATCATCATTTCGCGTGGTTCGCGCGCGGAGGATCCGCCGCGCCTGTCGGCATACATCTGGGGTCCGGTCCCGGTGCCGGAACCGGTGGAGCAGCCGAAGCCTGTGGCGGCGTAGAAAGCGACGGAGTCCGACAGAATAGGACAGAGTGCGACAGAAGAACGGCCGGCGGAGCGAATCCGTCGGCCGTGTTTCGTTGCGTGCGGTTCTTCCGGAACAAGCGACGATGCCGCGTCGCGCATCAGCAAGCGGTGGCTACCGATCTCTGTCGTACTCTGTCGTACTCTGTCGTACTCTGTCGTACTCTGTCGTACTCTGTCGTACTCTGTCGTACTCTGTCGGACGCTGTCGTACTCTGTCGGACGCTGTCGTACTCTGCAGTTAATAAACGCACAGGGGAGCTGGCAGATGCCAGCTCCCCTGTGTGCTCCGAAGAGCGGAAGAACTACTTCTTCTTCGCGGCCTTCTTAGCGGGCTTCTTCGCGACCTTCTTCTTCGCGGCCTTCTTCTTGGCTGCCATTGTACAACTCCTGTCTAGGAGGGTCTTCCCTGGCGATTCCCCGGTGAATCGCTGGGTTCTGCCGTCATGTCACCACAACGGCAAATCGTGCACGGCCCCGAAGGGCGCGTTGTGCGTCAATCATTCGGTATTTCGAAAACAGCGTGCGCGACATCGTGAACACCACCACCTTGACATCATCGCGCTTCAAACTTGCATACACGATTGTATAAGGATCGAAATCGCGCAAGTACCATCGCCACAATTCTTTCTTGCGACCTTTTGCGATCCGTTCCTGCACGATGACGCGCGCCAGGCGCGATCGCGATGACGACACGCGCATCATCATGCCGATTTGCGATGCACGCGTGGCACTGCGCATTCGACGATTCTCCTCTGAAAATGTCACCGCGCCGTCGTGTCATCGGCGCGCCGCGCCCGGGCGGTCGCGCCCCGATTGCGATTCGGCGGCACGCGGCCCAGACTTCATTCTCGTGGTGATTCCGGAGAGGGTGACCGAGTGCCAACGCTGACGATCAACGGCGCGTCCGTGCATGCCGCCGAGGGAACGACGATCCTCGACGCCGCGCGCGCCGCGTCCATCGACATCCCGACGCTGTGCTGGTATCCGAAGCTTCCGACGGTCGGCAGCTGCCGCATCTGCCTCGTGTCCGTCGAGGGATCGGCCAAGCTGCTGCCGGCGTGCGCGACGGCCGCCGCCGCGGGGATGGTGGTCACCACCGAGTCGGACGCGGCCGTGGCCAACCGGCGCAGCGTGCTCTCGCTCCTGCTCGAGCGCTACCCGGTGGAGCACATCCCCGCGGACGGAGCGCGCAACGAGTTCGAGGCGCTGGTCCGCCGCTACCAGGTGCCGGCGGCGCGGCACGCCGCCCTGCCGCTGCGGCGCGGCGATCACCGCATCGCCGACCCGATGATCCTGCACGACATGAGCACCTGCATCCTGTGCACGCGCTGCGTGCGCGCGTGCGAGGACATCCAGGTGGTGGGCGTGCTGGAAGTGGCGCAGCGCGGCGAGCACGCGGAGATCGTCGTCGGGGCGCACGGACATCCCGAGCTCGCCGGCTGCACGTGGTGCGGCGAGTGCGTGCGCGTCTGTCCCACGGGGGCCATCCACGACATCCTGCCGCACGCGAAGTTCCGGCACGATCCCGCGGTGCATCCCGAGCGCACCGTGCGCTCGGTCTGCCCGTACTGCGGCGTCGGGTGCCAGATCGACTTGCAGGTGCGGCACAACGACGTGGTGCGGGTAACGAGTCCGTGGATCGAGGAAGAGACGCCCAACCAGGGCTCGCTGTGCGTGAAGGGACGTTTCGGCACCGACTTCGTGCTGCATCGCGACCGCCTGACGACGCCGCTGATTCGCCGCGGCTGGCGGCGTGGCGCCGACGGCGCGTGGACGTTCGACGCGGCGGCCGACGGCGCGGCCCAGTGGCCGCGCCGCAGCGGCCCGTGGGAGAGCATCCGGCTCGAGGGGCCCAGGACCAAGCATCGCCCGCAGACGAATCCGCTGCGCAAGCACCACGCGCCGGAGAGCCCGCTTGGCGATCCGCGCGACCGGGTGGCCACGCCCGCGTCGTGGTACGAGCCGTTCCGCGAGGCGACGTGGGAGGAGGCGCTGGAACTCACCGCGCAGCAGCTGGCGCGGGTGCGCGACGCCCACGGATCCGACGCGCTGGCGACGTTCCAGAGCGCCAAGTGCTCCAACGAGGAGAACTACGTCCTGCAGAAGCTGTTCCGGGCCGGCATCGGCACGAACAACGTGGACCACTGCACGCGGCTGTGCCATTCGAGTTCGGTGAGCGCCATGCAGCGTGCGCTGAGCACGAGTGCCGCCTCGGGATCGATGCGCGAAGTGGAGCACGAGTCGGACGTGATCTTCATCCTCGGCGCCAACACCACCGAGAGCCACCCGGTCTTCGGCGCGGCGATCAAGCGCGCGGTGAAGCGCGGGGCGACGCTCATCGTTGCCGACCCGCGGCGCATCGAGCTGGCGGCGCGCGCCAAGATCCACCTGCAGATGGTGCCGGGCACCGACGTGGCGCTGCTGAATGCGATGCTGCATCACATCCTCGGCCGGGGACTCGAGGACAGGGCGTTCATTGCCGCGCGCACGCACGGCTTCGAGTCGGTGCGCGCCGCGGTACAGCCGTACACCCCCGAAGCGGCGGAGGCCATCACCGGCGTGAGCGCCGAGCTCATTCGGCGCGCCGCGGAGGCATATGCGCGGGGGCCGCGGTCGAGCACGCTCTGGGCGATGGGGCTGACGCAGCACCACACGGGGACGGACATCGTGACCTCGCTGCTGAACCTGATGCTCTCGTGCGGGATGATCGGGGCGTGGGGGAAGGCGATGATCCCGATCCGCGGGCAGAACAACGTGCAGGGCGCCAGCGACATGGGGGCGGTGCCGTTCGCGTACACGGACTACCAGCGGGTCGATGATCCGGCGGTGCGCGCGATGTACGCCGAAGTGTGGGGCATCGACCCCGAGCGGCTCTCGCTGAAGGTCGGCCGCAAGGTGACGCAGATCGTCGGCGCCGAGTCGCCGGTGCGCGCCATGTACATCATGGGCGAGAACCCGATCATCTCCGATCCGGACGTCTCCCATGCCGAGGAGTGGTTCCGCGACCTCGAGTTCCTGGCGGTGCACGACATCTTCCTCACGGAGACGGCGCGTTACGCCGACGTGGTGCTGCCCGGGGCGGCATTTGCGGAGAAGACCGGCACGTTCGCCAACACGGAGCGCCGCGTGCAGCTCTTCGAGAAGGCGATCGATCCGCCGGGGCAGGCCCGCGCGGACCTCGACATCCTGCTCGACCTCTCGCGCCGCCTGGGCGTGCCGGCGCCCTACACCGAAAGCGCCGGCGTGCAGGACGAAATCGCGAGGGTCACCCCCACCCTGCGCGGCGTGTCGCATGCGCGACTGCGGGAGCACCGGGGCGGCCTGCAATACCCGGTCCCCGACGCCACGCACATGGGAACGGCCTTTCTCTTCGAAGACCAGTTCCCCACCCCCGATGGGCGTGCGACGCTGGTGCCGGTGGAGTACCTGCCGCCGGCGGAGCTGCCGGACGCGGAGTATCCGTTCTTCCTGAACACCGGCCGCCAGATGTACCACTGGCACACGGGAACGATGACGCGGCGGTCGACGGCGCTCGACTCGCGGGAGAGCACCCCGACCATCGAACTCAACCCGGCCGACGCGTCGGCGCTGGGCGTGGCCGACGGCGAGGAGGTGCTGGTGACCTCGCGCCGCGCGCAGATCCGGATTGCCGTGCGCGTGAGTGAACGCGTGGCCCGGCATCAGGTTTTCGTCCCGATGCATTATCGGGAGGCGGCGGCCAACCTCCTGACCAACCCTGCCCTCGACCCGCACGCGCACATTCCCGAGTTCAAGGTGTGTGCGGTGCACATCGAGAAGGCGCCGGTGCCAGCCGGCGTCGGGAGCTAGCGATGGATCTCGGATTGCGCGGCAAGGTGGCGCTGGTCGGCGGCGCCTCACAGGGACTGGGACGTGCCGTGGCGGAGGAACTGGCCGCCGAGGGGTGCGACGTCGCGATCGTGGCGCGCAATGCCGATCGCCTGCACGCCGTGGCGGAGGAACTGCAGCAACGCTTCAACGTGCGGGCCATCGCGCTCGTGGCCGATCTCTCCACGCCGGGCGCCCCCGCGGCGTGCGTGCAGCGCGCCGCCGAGGTGCTGGGGCGCGTGGACATCGTGGTGGCCAACGCGGGCGGCCCGCCGGCGACGAAAGTCGAGAGCGCGACCGGCGCGCAGTTTGCCGCGGCGCTGCGGCTCAACCTGCTGGCGTCCATCGAGCTGGCGCAGGCGGCGCTGCCGGGGATGCGCGAACGGAAGTGGGGGCGCGTGATCTTCATGACCTCGTTCGCGGCCAAGCAGCCGCAGCCGGACCTGCTGCTGTCGAACACCGCGCGCGCCGGGCTGCTGGGATTTGCCAAGACGATGGCCAACGAGGTGGCCGCCGACGGGGTGCTGGTGAACACGGTGCTGCCGGGCCATTTCGACACCGCGCGCGCCGCGGAGCTGGCGCGCATGCGCGCGGCGCGCGACGGCCGGCCGGTGGAAGAGCTGCTGGCGGCGCGCGCCGCGCACGTGCCGGTGAAGCGCGTCGGCGATCCGCGCGAGATGGCCGCCGTGGTCGCCTTCCTGGCGTCGGAGCGCGCAAGCTTCGTCACCGGCACGGCGATCCAGGTGGATGGCGGACAAACCGCGGGATTACTTTAGCGCGCCCTTCCGTCGGGCCATGCCGCACGCGACGTTTTAGGTGCCGGTTGCGTACGCTCACCGGCCCTTGTGCGCCGGCTGCCCTCCGCCGGCGCCGA
Organism: Gemmatimonadaceae bacterium; assembly: GCA_036504815.1. Classification (NCBI taxonomy): domain Bacteria; kingdom Pseudomonadati; phylum Gemmatimonadota; class Gemmatimonadia; order Gemmatimonadales; family Gemmatimonadaceae; species Gemmatimonadaceae bacterium. The sequence continues at coordinate 178,737 of DASXUN010000015.1, forward strand.
CCAACCAGCTTCCGGAGCCTCTGCGCGTGAAAGCGCTCGTCAAAGAATCCCCCACGGCGGGATTTGTCCTCAAGGATGTCCCGGTTCCCTCCATCCGCGACAATGAAGTCCTGATCAAGGTTTCGCGTGCCGGCGTCTGCGGCACCGACGTCCACATTCACGAGTGGGACGACTGGGCGCGCAATCGCTGCAAGCCGCCGTTCACCGTCGGCCACGAGTTCGCCGGCGTCGTGGTGGAAGTCGGCAAGCTCGTCACCGATGTGCACCTCAACGACCGCGTGACGGCCGAGGGACACATCGTCTGCGGCCGCTGCCACCTGTGCCGCACGGGAAACTCGCACGTCTGCCCCAACACGAAGATCATCGGCGTGGACCGCGACGGATGCTTCGCCGAGTTCATCGCCATGCCGGCCGGCAACGTCTGGCACCTCGATGACAACATCCCCTTCGAGATCGGGGGCATCCATGACCCGATGGGGAACGCCTTCCACACCGCGCTGACGGCCGAGATTCCCGGCAACACGGTGCTGATCACCGGCTGCGGGCCGATTGGCATCTTCGCCGTCGGGATCTGCGTCGCGGCCGGCGCCAGCTGCGTGATCGCGAGTGACGTGAATCCGCGGCGGCTGGAACTGGCGCGCGCCATGGGGGCGCACCATGCGGTGCACCCCGACCAGGTGGCCGCGACGGTCAAGGCAGCGACGGACGGCCTGGGGGTTGACGTCGTGCTGGAGATGGCGGGCGTCCCCGCGGCGGTGCACCAGGCGTTCAAGGAAGTGCGCGTGGGCGGACGAGTGCAGATGCTCGGCATTCCCGCGAAGCCGATGGAGATGAACCTGGCCACCGAAATCATCTTCAAGGGCGTCACCGTCTACGGGGTCGTCGGCCGCCGCATGTACGACACCTGGATCCAGATGACGCAGTTCCTGCGTTCCGGGAAGTTCGATCCGACGCCCGTCATTACACACCGGTTTCCGCTCGAACAACACGCTGAAGCGATCCGCGTGATCAAGAGTGGGGAAGCGGGGAAAGTGGTCTTCGAGATTTCCTAGAGAAACAACAGAGAGACAACAGACAAACAACAGTCGCCGTCTCGGACGGCTGAGCATACTATGGCATTGAACACGGGATTTACTGGCTCCATGGAAGGCGCCATCGCGCAGTTGAAGGCGGATGGCGTCTACAAGCGACTGAACTACCTCGAGTCGCCGCAGGCGGCGCACGTCCGGATGGAAGGGCGCGGCGAGGTGCTGATCCTCTCGTCCAACAACTATCTCGGACTGTGCGCCGAACCCTCGGTGGTGCAGGCGGGCGTCGACGGCCTGCACGCGTACGGCGCCGGCACGGGGAGCGTGCGCTTCATCTGCGGCACGTTCGCGGTGCATCGTGAGCTCGAGGCGGCGCTGGCGCGCTTTGTGGGGACGCCCGCCGCGCTGTCGTACGTGAGCTGCTGGAACGCCAACGAGGGGCTGACGGCAACGATCGCCGAGGAAGGGGACTTTGTCGTGAGCGACGCGCTGAATCATGCGTCGATCATCGACTCCATCCGCCTCGCGAAGACCATCACGAAGTGCACCACCGGCGTGTACAAGCACTCCGACCTGGACGACCTCCGCGAGAAGCTGGCGGCCAACAAGGGCGCGCGCCGGCGCATCATCTGGACGGACGGCGTCTTCTCGATGGAAGGGAGCATCGCGAAGCTCCCCGACATCTTGCAGATCGCCCGGGAGCACGACGCCATCGTGGTGGTGGACGACTCGCACTCGACGGGCGTGCTGGGCGCCACGGGGCGCGGCACGGCGGAGCATTTCGGCGTGCTGGGCGAAGTGGACGTCATCACGTCGACGCTGGGGAAGGCGCTCGGCGGCGCGGCGGGCGGCTTCGTGGCGGCGAACGCCGCGTTGTGCGACATGCTCACCCAGCGCTCGCGTCCGCAGCTCTTTTCCAATGCCCTGCCGCCAACCGTGGCGGCCAGCGCGCTGGCGTCGGTGCAGTTCCTGGAGACGCATCCGGAGCGCGTGCAGAAGCTGCGCGACAACGCGCTGTACTTCCGGCAGGCGATCGTCGAGGCCGGGTTCAATCCCCTGCCCGGGGACACGCCGATCGTGCCGATCATCATCGGCGAGACGGCGCACGCCATCCGGATGAGCGAGATGCTGCTGGACGAGGGGATCTTCGTGACGGGGTTCGGCTTCCCGGTGGTGCCGCACGGGACGGCGCGCCTGCGCTGCCAGATTTCGGCGGCGCACACGAAGGACGACCTGGATTATGCGGTGCGCGCCATTGCGGGCGTGGCGCGTCGTGTGGGGCTGATGAAGTAAAAGCGTCCCGGCGCCGTGACGCCGGGACGGGACGCATCGTCTTCATCCGGTACCACTGGCTGCGCCGGGCGCCGAGCGGCAAGTTTTGTCGCGTCGGTGCGCCGGGGGCCGGCGATCCTCCTTTTCGAGGGGTCTAGCATGCGTACGATCTCACGCCTTGGCCGCGCGTTCACGCTGGCGGCGCTCCTTCCCGCCGCCGCGGCGGCGCAGCAGTCCAGTGCGCCGATCGAGAATTCGTGGTTCTGGGGGGCCGGCGGCGGGCGAGTCTCGTTCCCGACGTACTTCCACCGCGTCGACGCGCCGGCGATTACGGCGGACTGGCTCATTACCCGGCAGCGGTGGGCCCTGCAGATCTATGGATCGCAGGCCTACTTCACGGATTCGTCGACGGTGACCGATCCCAACTCGTCGGGCCTGCGGAAGGTCGAGATAACCGACCTGCGCCGCATCGGCTTCCAGGGGATCGTCTTCCTGCCCAATTGGACGTGGTTCCGGCCATACGCCGGTGTCGGCTACTCGTTCAACTTCGTGAAGCAGGCGACGCCCATCGGGAGCTTCTTCAACAGCGCGGCGGCGCGTGACTCGGCGCAGACCCGGGTGAACGATGCCAAGGCGATGTCGAAGGCGACGTTCAGCGGCGGCTTCATGGTCACCTGGCACCGGTTCGCGCCCTACGCGCAGTACACCGTGATGCCGACGAAGGGGACGGGCGACTGGCTGCTCAACGGCGATGGCGCGACCTCGATTTGGGAGGTCGGCCTGCGGTACAACTTCGGGCCGTCGGTGGAACGGGTTAAATAGTCCCCGTTCAGGCTGACTGATGGCGGATGGCCGAAGGCAGATGGCGGATGGCAGATGAGGGCGGGCTCCTAGACGGGGCCCGCCCCTTTTCTGCGTCATCCAGGTCGCTGCCATCGGCCATCAGCCATCAGCCATCAGCCATCGGCCATCACCTTCCCGCAACAGATCGCAGCACCCACCGCAGCGGCCACTCCCTGGCCTTGGTGATGCCGATGCGGGGCGTCACTTCGACCTCGGCATCAGAGACGGGCGTCCCGTGGAGGATGCGCAGCGCGCTGCCCCGCACGAGGTCGGCACCGTGATGCGCGGGGCCGTCGATGCCGAATGCGACGCACAGCTTGCCTGGCCCGTCGGCGAGCGCATGGTCGGCAATCGTGCCGCCGCGACGCCGACCGCGCCGTCGCGCCCGCATGGCGTCCAATCCGGCGACGGGAAGCGTGCCGCGAATGAGCACCGCGCTCGGCAAGCCTTCGGCGCGCGTGACCGCGTTCACGCACCAGTACATGCCGTAGATGAAGTAGACGTAGGCCGTACCGGGCGGTCCGTAAAGCCCCGCGGTGCGCGCGGTGCGACCGACGGCCGCGTGGCAGGCCGGGTCGTGCTCGCCCAGATACGCCTCGGTCTCGCTGATGATGCCGCGGACGGTCACGCCGTCGCGGGTGCACTCGAGGACGCGGCCAATCAGGTCGCGGGCCACGACCTCGGTGTCACGCGCGTAGAAGGCGCGCGGGAGTGCGCGCAACGAGAGACGCCGCGCCCCGACGTGGGGCGCGGCGTTCTCGGGCGGGCCGGTGCGTGCGCGCCGCACGGCGTTGGGGGCTAGGCCTTCTTGGCGCGCGGCTTGCGGGCGCCCTTGGCCTTCGGGGCAGCCTCAGCCGCGGCTGGCTCGGCCTTCGCCTTCAGTTCCGCCTTCAGTTCCGCCTTCGGCTCCGCCTTGGCGACAGGCTTCCGCCCACCGCGTCCCTTCTTGGGCGCGGCAGCGGCCGGCGTCTCCGCGGCAACGGCCGCGACCACCGGCTGGGCCGGTGTGTCATCGACGACGCCGAGGAGGAGGAGCGACGGCGGCACCTTCGCCGCGCGCGCGCCCTTGGCCGGCAGCCCGCGTCCCGCGCCGACACCGCGCGGGGCCGGAGCGGCGGCCGGAGCGGCCGGCGCGTCGGCCTTGGCCTGCGCCTCCGCCGCGGTCAGTTGATCCGCGACGCTGACAACGCCCTCGACGCGCGAGACTTCGAACGAGTCGCCGCGGCGGCGCACGTCCACCACCCCTGCATCGTGCGTGTCACGCAGGATGCGCGTGAAGTTCCGATCGCTGAGCGACTCGCTGTCGCGGCCCAGGAACTCACGCGCCTTCACCCGCACGGCTTCGGCCATGACCGAGGCGTCGCCCTTGGCAAGCGCCTCGACGGCCCGACGCACGAGCGAGAAGGCCTCGTCGCGGGTCAGGCGGACGCCAGCGACTCCAACGGTCGCATCGATGGCCGGCGTGGCGTGCTTGCGCTCGTGCCGCGGATGCGGCGCGGCGGGCGCGTGGGCTGGCGTCGCCGGCGCGCTGACAGGCGCCACACTCGGCGCCGCGACGGCGGCAGCGGCCGGGGCAGCGGTTTCAGCCGTCGCGTCCGGACGCGGCTCACCACCCTTGCTGTCGCGATCGCGGCCACGGCCGCGACCGCCACGACGGCCGCGACGACCGCGCCCTTCTTCCTCGTCGCGCGACACGACGGCCGCCGGCGCCGCTTCGGCCGCCTTGGGCGCGTCCTTGCGCGGCATCGACGGCAGCGCCACCTCGAGCTGGCCATTCTCGAGCTTCGTCAGCAGGATCAGCCCCTTGTGCGAGGCCTCCTGGCAGAAGCGGGAGAACTTCGACATGCCGAGGTTCTTCTCGTCGAAGGTCGGGTCGATTTCCTGCATGACCTGCTTGAGCCGGTCGGAGCGCATGACGTCGCCGTTCTTCGACATCCGCGTGATCGCCTCGGTGACCAGCTCCCAGGGATCCCACTTCTGCGCGGTGGCCTCATCGCTCGCCTTCACGAGGCCGGCGAGCGCGTTGTAGCTGTAGTACTCGTCGCAGTTCTGCACGAGCAGGTCGCTCGACGACTCGCGGATGCCGACGCCGATGACGTACTTGCCGTACTCCTTGAGCTTGAGCACGAGCGACGAGAAGTCGGAGTCGCCGGACAGCAGGATGTACGTGCCGATCTCCGGGCGGGTGAAGACGAGCTCGATGGCATCCACCGCAAGGCGGATATCCGTGGCGTTCTTCTTGGACGAGCCATAGGCCGGGGCGAAGATCAGGTCGATGGACGATTCCGACAGCGGCACGATGTACTGCGGATAGCGTCGCCAGTCGGCGTAGGCGCGCTGGACCGCGACCTTGCCGCTGATGATGTCCGACGAGAGCAGGTTGCGGAGTTCGGTCTGGAGGTCGGACCGGATGCCCATCGTGACATTGTCAAAGTCGATGAGCAGGGCCGCGTTGGGCGCGGCGTGCGGCGCGGTGAGGCCGGCGGCGGCGTGCGCCGCGGCCTGCGGTCCGCGGTGCAGCGGAGCGACAGGAGCACGGAGCGGAGCGCCCCGGAGGTGAGGTTTGTGCATTCCATCTCGCGTTGGCCGGGCACGAAGGCCCGGGGGCGAGCGCGCTTGCGAGATCCGATGGGATCTGGCGTGGCGCGGCAGGCCCGTGGTTGGTATGCCCCACGGAACTCGACGGGAGCGCCGTTGTGGCGGCTGGCCGTCGAAAATCTGCGGGTGCGGAAGGAGCCGCGAGCGCGCTCGAACTGGTATGCCGGCGGTGCCGGAAGACGCGGGGAGCGCGGACGCTGGGTGGCTCCGAAGACACGGGCGAAGCTGGTGATCAGCGATCATCGGCAACGTCCGGGACTTCTGGTTGAGGAATGTAACCTGATTGGGGGTCTGGCGGCACCCTTCGCCATCACCCTGGTGGCCGCAACCCCGCGCCGGTAGCAAGTTTCCGGGGGCCGTGTCTAAACGAAACTCCCCCGGATTCTCCCCGTACCTACTCCTGTGGCTCTCGGCTTCCGTGCGCGACTCTTCGTGATCCTGGCGCTTTTCGCGCTGGTGCCGTCGGTCGTACTGACGGCGGCATGGGGCGGGGCCACGATGCGCGTGCTGCCGCGCATGAGCGGGGCGGCGGCGTGGGACAGCGCGGCCGCTTCCGGCTCCAGCGCGGTACAACTGGCCTTGCAGACCCCCGGATCGGCCGAGGCGCGGGCGGCGCTGGAGCGGCACCAGCTGGAACTCTCGAGCTCGGTCATTCAGGCCCGGCGCTTTGAGTACCTGGCGCGCCAGACCGGGCCGGCGTTGCTGGCGATCGGACTCATGCTGCTGGCGTTGCTCACCTATCTCGCGTCGCGCGGGGCCGGTCATCTGAGCCGGCAACTGAGCCGGCCGCTCGACGAACTCGTCGGCTGGACGGAACGAATCGCGCATGGAGAACCGCTGCCGGCGCACGGGGGACAGCGCGGCGCGCCGGAGTTCGGGGTGCTGCGCGACCGGATGCGCGAGATGGCTGACGAACTGCAGCGCGGACGGGCGGCGGCGATTGCGGCAGAGCGCCTCGAGGCCTTCCGCGAGTCGGCGCGCCAGGTGGCGCACGAACTGAAGAACCCGCTCACGCCCATCCGATTCGCGATCGCTCGCCTGCGGCGCGACGCGCCCGCGGAACTCCAGGAAACGCTCGATGTCCTTTCGACCGAGAGCGAGCGGCTGGAGGCGATGGCGCGGAGCTTCAGCCAGTTCGGCCGCTTGCCCGAAGGCCCGATGGCGGCGCTCGACCTCGGCGACATTGCGCGTGAGGCGGCGCGGACCAGCGTGCCGGAGTCGATGACGCTCGCCATCGAAACCGAGGAGCGCCTGCCGCTCGTACAGGGGCAGCACGATGCCCTGCACCGCGCGTTCGCCAACGTGCTGCTGAATGCGGTGGAGGCCAGCAACGCGTCGGGCCGGCTGGACGTGCGGGTCGGGCGGCGGGGCGCGCAGGTGGTGGCCGCGGTGCGCGATCACGGGTGTGGCATCGCGTCGGAGCGCCTGCCGCGCATCTGGGACCCGTACATGACGGACAAGACGGCGGGCACCGGACTGGGGCTGGCGATCGTGAAGCAGACAGTAATGGCGCACGGCGGACACGTGGAAGCCGACAGCGCCATTGGCGAAGGAACCGAAATCCGCATGGTCTTCCCGGCCATGGGTGAACCCTGAGGAAGGAGCAGCCACATGGGACCCGATATCATTGTGCCCATCTCGGGAATGATCATGATCGTCGCGCTGGCCATCGGCATTCCGCTGGTGCGCGCGAAGATTCGCCGTGAAGAACGCGGCATCTTCCCGGCCGCCGACGCGCAAGCGGCCCAGCGGCTGGCGCGCATCGAGGCCGCCGTGGAATCGATCGCCATCGAGGTGGAGCGGATATCCGAGGCGCAGCGCTTCACCACCAAGCTGCTAGCGGAGCGGACCCCGGCGCCGAACCCCGTGGAGCCGGCCCGATGATGCCTGCGATCGCATTCGCGGAACTCGTGCCGATGGCGACGCACGGCGCGCCGGAGGTGCACCTGGCGATGATCCAGCCGGGAGAGGTGATGGTGGCGGCCATCGTCTTCGGCACGATGGGGACGGTGCTGTACCCGCTGGCGCGCGCGCTCGCGCGGCGGCTCGAGGGCGGCCGGCCGGGCGTCCCCCTCGGCCTGCAGGGCGTGGAGGACCGGCTCGATCGCATCGAGCGCGCGGTCGAGTCGATCGCGCTGGAAGTCGAGCGGGTGTCGGAGGGGCAGCGCTTCGTCACCAAGCTGCTCGCCGAGAAGGCCCCGATGCGAATCCCTCCCTCCGACGCGTGAGCGACGCATGCCGTCCGTCCTGATCATCGACGACGAGCCCAACATCCGCCGGATGGTGGGTGCCTTGCTCGAGGCCGAGGGCTTCGAGGTGCGGGACGCCAGCGACGGGCAGGCGGGGATCGCACGCGCGCTCGACTGGGAGCCCGACCTCGTGCTCCTCGACCTGATGATGCCGGGGACGCTCGACGGCATGGCGACGCTCGAGCAGCTGCGCGAGCGGTTTCCCGAGCTCCCGGTGGTGATGATGAGCGGCCGCGCGGGGCTGGCCGACGCGGTGAAGGCGACGCGACTGGGCGCGGTGAACTTCCTCGAGAAGCCGCTCACGCCGGAGGGCGTGCTGCTGGCGCTCGCCGGCGCGCTCGAGCTGCGCATGGCGCGCCGGGAGCGGAGCGCCCTGCGCGCCGATCTCGGCCTCGCGGGCGAGCTGGTCGGCGAGAGCGGCGCCCTTCGCACGGTGCGGGAGATGATCGCGCGCGTCGCCCCCACCGATGCCCGGGTGCTGATCACGGGCGAGTCGGGAACCGGCAAGGAGCTCGTGGCGGCGGCGATCCATGCCGAGAGCGCGCGGCGCGAGAAGCCGTTCGTCCGCGTGAACTGCGCCGCCATCCCGCGCGACCTCGTGGAGAGCGAGATGTTCGGCCACGAGCGCGGCGCCTTCACCGGCGCGAGCGAACGGCGGCTCGGCCGCTTTGAGCTGGCGCATACGGGGACGCTCTTTCTCGACGAAGTCGGCGACCTTGGCCCGGAGGCGCAGTCGAAGCTGCTCCGCGCCATCGAGGCGCGCGAAATCGAGCGCGTGGGCGGCGGGCGGTCGATCAAGGTGGACGTGCGCATTCTCGCGGCGACGAACCGCGACCTGGAGCGCGCGGTGCGGGAGGGACACTTCCGCGAGGACCTGTATTTCCGCCTCAACGTGATCCCGCTGCCGATCCCGCCGCTGCGCGAGCGCCCGGATGATGTGCCGGCCCTGGTGCGGCACTTTGCCGCGCTGCAGCGCCGGCGTTCGGCGCAGCCGATGCCGATCTGGACCGCTGAGTCGATCGCGGCGCTGTCGCGTTACCGCTGGCCCGGCAACGTGCGGGAGCTGGCCAACATCATCGAGCGCCTGAGCATCCTGCACGCCGGCAAGCCGATCGGCGAGAGCGAGGTGCAGGGCGTCCTGCCGCTCGTTCCACTGTCGGCGCCGTCGCTTCCGGACCTCGTGCAACCGGAGCTTACGCTGAGCGACGCGCTCGACGAATACGAGAAGCTGCTCATCACGCGGGCGCTCTCCGCGGCGAGCGGCGTCGTGGCCGAGGCCGCGCGGCGCCTTCGCACCGACCGCCCCAACCTCTACCGGCGCATGCGGCGTCTTGGCCTTCAGCCCGAGAATGGCGAGTGACGAAACGACACGCCAGTGACCTCTTCGTGCGACGCACGCGCCGTGGCAACGACGCGGAAGCGCGGCAAGCGCATGGGCCAGCATCGATTGCGCGTACGGCGCGCCGGCGGCACGCCCTCTGCTTTCTGGCGGGTATCTCCCGCACTCAAGGACGGACGATGACTCGCATGAAAGAGGGCGCGCTGCTGGCGATGGGACTGCTGGTCGCCGTTTCCGGCATCGGCGCGCAGCAGCGTGAGGCGCCGGCGCGGAAGGCGGCGGTCGCCGCCATCGCGACGTACAATTCCGAGCGCACGATGCGCGTGACGGGCGTGCTCGACGTCGGCGCCGAACGCACGGTCAACGGTGACGTGGCGGTGCTCAACGGTCCGGTGCATGTGGCCGGCCGCATCACGGGAACGCTCGCCGCCATCAATGCCGATGTGCGACTGGAGCCCGGCGCGTCCCTCGGTGGACTCGTGGTGGTGGGCGGCACGATCACCGGCCGCGACGGCGCGACGGTGCTGGGCGACGTGCTGCACCAGCCCGAACTGCTGCGATATCACCTCGCTGAGCAGCAACTGGTGGCGGAAGACGAACCGACGTACGACGAGCAGTGGTGGAGGCGGCGGGCGCGCCATCGGCCGCCGCCGGATGACCGGTCGTGGCAGGATCTCACCTTCACGAGCGCGCACACCTACAACCGCGTCGAGGGACTGCCGATCCTGTTTGGTCCGCGCATTCGCCAGATGACCGACTGGGGCCGGTTCACGCTCGACGCGTTCGGCGTGGTGCGCACGGCGGGCCCCATCCGGTGGGATCGCGGCACGCTCGGGCACGACGTGACCGGCGAACTGCAGCTCGGCCGCAAGCTGGGCGTGGGCGTTGGGGGCCGCACGTTTGACATCGTGGACCCGGTGGAGGGCTGGCAGCTGGGGGACAACGAGAGCGGCCTTGGCGCGTTCGTCCTGCATCGCGACTTCCGCGATTACTACCGCCGGCACGGCGGCGAGGGCTTCGTGAAGCTCCATGCGGGCGTCGATGCCGACCTCACGTTCGCGTTTGGCGACGAACGATGGGAGAGCGCGCGCGATCGTGATCCCGTGTCGCTGTTCCGCAACGGTGACCCGTGGCGCCGTAATCCGGCCATGGATGAAGGGACGATGCACCTCGCAACCACGCGGTTGCGCGTGGACACGCGCCGCCGCCTGAGTCCGCTCTGGGGTGGCTGGTACATCGACGCCGACGTGGAGCGCGGCACCGGAACGCTCGCCCGTGACCCGGGGCTGCTGACCGTCATCCCGCGTCCCGAGCCGGTGGCGTACACCCGCGGGTTCGTGGATGCGCGTCGCTACACGCGGCTGACGCCGGGCGCGGCGCTCAACCTGCGGTTCGTGGCCGGCGGCTGGATGTCGGGCGACCGGCTGCCGACGCAGCGGCGCCTCTCCGTGGGCGGTCCCGGCACGCTCCCCGGCTACGACTTCCGCCGCTCGTGGCGCGTGGATCCCGACGTCCTGACCTGCGGCGGCACTTCGCTCCCCGGATCGCCGGCGCTGTGCGACCGCATCATGCTTTTCCAGGCCGAGTACCGCAGCGACTTCCACGTGGGGTGGGTGCGCAACGACGTGCGCGACGACTGGTGGCGCCCGGGTTTCAACCGCCGCGCGGCGTGGGTGCTGTTTGCCGATGCGGGGCGCGGCTGGACCGTCGGCACCTTCGGGCCCACGAGCTACGCGAAGGATGACGTGCCGCCGCTGTCCACGTTCCGCGCGGACGTGGGTGCCGGCATCGACTTCGGGTCGTTCGGCGTCTATCTCGCCAAGGCGACCAGCACCGCCTCGGAGCCCGTGAACGTGATCGTCCGAATCCAGCACCGCTTCTGATGACACGCCGCCTGCGCCGCGCGCTCCTGTTCACCGCCGTGCTCCTGTGCACGGCGGTGAGCGCCGCGTCGCCGCAGGGACGGCCCGCCTTGTCCATCGCTCCGCCGGCGGCCGATCAGCTGACCAGTGCGGGGCCGGTGGTGGTGGCATCGCACATGCTGACGGGGCGCAAGCTGCAGGAACTGCTCGCCAGCGGCTTCCCGGCGCGCCTGCATTTCACCGTCGAACTCTGGAGCGTTGGCGGCTGGGTGAACGACCTCGAACGCATGACCGAGTGGGACGTCGTCGTGCGTCGCCTGCCCGTGGAGAATGTGTACGAGGTGATGCAAGTCGTCGGCGACCGGCCGTTCTCGCTCGGCAAGTTCACGCTGCTGGCCGACGCCGAGGCGGCCGTGGCGCGACCCACGCGGGCGCCGATCATCGCGCATGGCGGGGCGAAGCGGTTCTACTACCTCGCGTCGCTGTCGGTGGAGACCCTCGCGCTGAGCGACCTCGACGAGGTGGAGCGGTGGCTGCGCGGCGAGTTGCGGCCCGCGGTGCGCGGCGAGCGGAACCCCGGTACCGTGTTCGGCCGCGGCCTCAAGACGCTCGCGTCACGGCTGCTGGGCGGCGAGCGACGGGAGTACGCGGCGCGGACGAAGGTGTTTAGTGCGGACGGGAGGCGGTAGACGGAAGACGGGAGCCGGCGGCTATCGCCGGCCGCCGTCCACGGTCCGCTCGACCTCGTGCAGCATCGCCGCGCCGTAGAACAAGCGGATGTACTTGCTCTGCGTCGGCGTGAGCTTGCGCACGGCCCACGAGAGGTGCACGAAGTGCGGTTCGACCGGGTCGTGCAGCAAGCGCATGCCGATCTCGGACGGCAGGTGGTTCGCCTTGCGGGTGTTGCACGAGCTGCACGCCGTGACGACGTTGGTCCAGGCGTTGTCCCCGCCCCGCGAGAGCGGCACCACATGATCGCGCGTGAGCGACTCGCGCGGCTTGAGCACCGCCGACACGCGGCCGCAGTACTGGCAGCGGTAATGGTCGCGCGCAAAGAGGAAGGTGTTCGTGACGTGGCGCCGGAAGCGCCGCGGCACGTGCACGTACTTGGTGAGGCGGATGACGATGGGATGCGGGAAGTGCTGGTTCGCGGAGCGCACCACGCGCGCGCGATCGGCTTCCACGATCTCGGCCTTGCCGTCAATGACCAGCCGCAACGCCCGGCGCATCGGCACGAGCGTCAGCGGTTCGAACGACGAATTGAGGGCAAGGCAGCCGACGAGCACCTAATCCTCCGAGAGGGACAGAGTGATGCGCGGCGGCTGCATGGTCATCTACTCGCGGTCGCCGGACTGGGAACGGGGGTGAGCCAGCCGTACGGATCGGGGATCCGGCCTGCCGCTATCCCGAGGTACTTTTCCTGGATGGCCTTCGTCACGGGGCCGCGGTGCCCTTCGCCGATCGTGATGCGATCGATCGAACGCACCGGGGTCAGTTCGGCCGCGGTGCCGCAGAAGAAGACTTCATCCGCCACATACAGCATCTCGCGCGGGATCGCCGACTCGCGCACCTCGACGCCGAGGTCCGCGGCGATGCGCATCACCGAGTTGCGGGTGATACCCTGCAGGATCCCGGAGCCGATGGTGGACGTGTAGAGCACGCCGTCGCGCACGACGAACAGATTCTCGCCGCTCCCTTCCGACACGTGGCCCTGCACATCGAGCATGATCCCCTCGATGTAGTCGTCCACCTTCGCTTCCATCTTCGTGAGCTGTGAGCTCAGGTAGTTCCCGCCCGCCTTGGCCATCGTGGGGAAGGTGCTCCCCGCGGCGCGGCGCCAGCTCGAGACGCGCACGTCCACGCCGCGTTCGAGGGCCTCCTCGCCGAGATAGCGCCCCCAGATCCAGCAGATGATGAACGTCTCGACCGGGGCATTGCCGGGGTGCACGCCCATCTGCTGGCCGGTGCGCGCCACCAGCGGCCGGATGTAGCACTCCTTGAGTCCATTGGCGGCAATGGTGTCCACCACCGCCTCACAGAGCTCGTCCTGCGTGTATCGCAGGTCCATCCGGTAGATCTTCGCGGAGTCCACGAGCCGCCGCATGTGCTCGCGCAGGCGAAAGACCGCACCGCCGGTCGGCGTCTCGTAGCAGCGGATTCCCTCGAAGACCGACGAGCCATAGTGCACCACGTGACTCATCACGTGGATGGTGGCATCCTGAAAGTCCACGAGCTGGCCGTCTCGCCAGATCTTGCTGGTGGCGCCGCTCGCGGGTGGGGTATGAGACACGGGATGGGGCTCCGTTTAGATACAGAGTACGACAGAGTACGACAGAGTACGACAGAGTACGACAGAGTACGACAGAGTACGACAGAGTACGACAGAGTACGACAGACAACGGCGCTTGAGGCCTTCGAATTCTACTGTCCGGGGTCGGCGCGGCGCCAGCGTCCGAGCGCTTCTGCGGTGTGCTGCACGCGCCGCGCCAGTGACTCGTCCGCATGCAGAACTGCACCGTCGCGCACGCGAAGCCGTCCGGCAACCACCGTGCGCACGGCAGGGGTTCCCCCGGCATGCACGACGGCGGCGGCAATGTCGTGCACGGGCCCCGTGGCGTCGTGCAGCGCGAAGGCGGCCAGGTCTGCCTGATACCCCTCGGCCAGCACGCCGATGGTGCCGTCGAGCCGCAGGGCGCGCGCCCCGCCGAGCGTCGCGAGTTCGAGCACGTGCTGGGCGGGCAGTGCGTCGGGCCGCCGGGCGCGCGAGCGCTGCTGCAGCATCGCCAGTCGCCCCTCGCCGAGGATGTCCATGCGGTTGTTGCTCGCCATCGAGTCGGAGCCGAGGCCAACCGCGAGTCCGGCCGCCAGCATGTCCGACAGCGGGGCGATGCCGTGTCCCAGTTTCGCGTTGCTCGCCGGGCAGTGCGCCACGCCGCAACGGTGCTGCGCCATGCGCGCGATGTCGGGCGCGTCGGCGCGCACGGCGTGGATCAGGAGCGGGCCGGCGTCGAGAACGCCGCAGCGTTCAAGCAGCGCAATGGGCGAGCGGGCCCGCGCCTCGACGTCGAGTCCGCGCGAACGGAGAAAATCCGCGAACGGCCCCTGCGCGCGTTCGACGAGCCGCGACTCCTCCTCGCTCTCGGCGATGTGCACGGCCACCGGCAGGTGCTCCGGCGCGGCGTATGCCGCGACGGCCGCGAAGAGCGCGTCGCTCACGCTGTACGGGGCGTGCGGCGAGACGCCGACCTTCACCAAGGCCGTTTCGTGAGCGCGCATCGCCTGGACCTTCTCGCGAAGTCCCGCGAGCGAAGTCTCCACCTGCCGCGGATCGGGGCCGAAGACCTCACGGAAGGCGATGCCGCGCGCGCCGAGTTCGCGCAGGGCGTCAAAGGGCGCCGACGAGTCCCCCGTGTCGGCGAAGGTCGTGATGCCGGCGCGCAACCCCTCCACCACGCCCAGGCGCGCGCTGTCGAGAAGTGCCGCGTCGTCGAGCACGAAGTGTCGCGCGCGGGTGAGGGTGCGCACCCAGTCGAAGAAGGCGAGCTCCTCGAGGAAACCGCGCATTACCGTGAGTTCCAGGTGCGTGTGCGCGTTCACCAGCCCGGGCAGGAGGACGGCATCGCCGAGGTCGTCATCGACGCCGCCGGCGGGAGCGTCCGCGCGCGGGCCCACCCAGGCAATGCAATCGCCGTCGACGACCACCGTGCCGTCCGCGATGGGCGGCGTGGCCACGGGCAGCACCCAGCGCGCGTGATACCGGGTGCGCCGGGCGCTCATGGGCGGCGCGCCGGCGCGCCCGGTGGCGCGCCGGGCGGAACCGTCTTGGGACGGGCCGGCCGGGTGTCCCTCACGGGTGCGGGGCGCTCGCCGGCCGCGCGCGGCGGACATTCGGCAATCGGCTCCGTCCCCGGGATGAACCACTCGTAGTACGCATCGCCGGCCGGGCAGCCCGGATTGGCGAGCAGTCCGGTGAGGTCGTCGACCTGTCGCGAGACGAGCGACGACGGACGCGGCCAGTCAGGCGGCTTGGGCTTGCGCTGGTACGCTTCGATCATGAACTGCACCCACGCGGGCGCGGCCAGGCGCCCGCCCTGCGCGTTGGGCATGATCTTCTGCGGCTTGTCGAAGCCCATCCAGACGCCGGCGACGAGATCGGCCGTGTAGCCGATGAACCAGACGTCGGTGTAGTCGTTGGTCGTTCCGGTCTTGCCGCCGGCGGGGAGGCTGAAGCCCGTATTGGCGATCGCACCGGCCGCGGTGCCGCGGCGAAGCACGTCCTTCATCATGTCGACCATCAGCCACGATTCCTCGGGCGTCAGCACCTGCTCGCGGGAGAGCTCGGCCTTCCAGAGCACCTTCCCCGCGGCGTCCTCGACGCGCAGGATGGCCAGCGGGGCGACGCGCCATCCGAGGTTGGCGAAGGTCGAGTAGGCCGCCACCATCTGCATCGGAATGACGTCCGATGATCCGATATGGATGGACGGATACTCGGGGATCGGCGTGGTGAGGCCGAATTTGCGGGCCATGTCCACCACGCTCTGTTCGCCGAGTTCCATGCCAAGGCGAATGGCCGGGACGTTGCGCGACATGTAGAGCGCGCGCCGCATGACCATGGGCCCCTCGAACTTCATGTCGTAGTTGCGCGGCTGCCACGTATCGCCGGCCACCTGCGGCAGCTCGACGGGGGCGTCATCGATGAGGTACGACGGTGGCCGCCCGCTCTGGATGGCTGTCGCGTAGACGATGGGCTTGAACGTCGAACCCGGCTGGCGCAGGGCCTGCGTCATGCGGTTGAACTTCGAATCGTCGTAGTCGCGCCCGCCGACCATCGCGCGCACGGCGCCGTTGCGCGGGTCGAGCGCGACAAAGGCGCCCTGCAGGTACGGCGTGACGGCGCCGGGCGCGGGTTCGTCGGCCGCGGCCGACGCCGCGAGGATCTGTTCGTAGGTGCGATGCGGGAACGCACCCGCGGATCCGCTTTCGACCGCCTTCAGCTGGCGATCGAGCGCCCGCTCGGCGGCGCCCTGCAGCTCGAGATCCAGCGTGGTGTAGACGCGCAGGCCGTCGGTGTAGATGCGTTCGCCGAACTTCTCCTCGAGCAACTGGCGCACCCACTCCACGTAATACGGCGCCACGTCGCTCGACACGCCGCGACCCCGGGCGAGGCGCAGCGGATAGGCCTTGGCCAGCGACGCATCGGCGTCGCTGATGGCCCCCTCGCGGCGCATCAGTTCCAGCACCGTATTGCGCCGCTGGATCGCGCGGTCGGGGAAGCGGCGCGGATCGTACCGGGCGGGCGACTTGGGAAGCGCCGCGATGGTCGCCGCCTCCGGGAGATTCAGCTCGCGCGCCGACTTGCCGAAGTAGCGCTGGGCGGCGGTCTCGACGCCGTACGCGCCGCTGCCGAGATAGATCTGGTTGAGGTACAGCTCGAGAATGCGGTCCTTGCTGTACTTCGACTCGATGGCGCGCGCCACCTTGGCCTCGCGCAGCTTGCGGAGGAGCGTCTTTTCCCGCGTCAGTTTCTCGGGAAAGACGTTGCGGGCGAGCTGCATGGTGATGGTCGAGAAGCCCTGCGAATAGCCGCCGCGCAGCACGTTGGCGACGCCGGCGCCGAAGACGCGCCGCAGGTCGATGCCGTTGTGGTCGTAGAACCGGCGGTCCTCGGTGATGATGAACGCGGACTTCACCACCTTCGGGATCTGCTCCAGCGGGACGAGCGTGCGGCGTTCGAGGCCCAGTTCGGCGACGAAGCGGCCATCGGCCGCAAACAACTTGGACGTCTGCCGGGGGTTGTACTTCTCCAGCACGCTGATTCCCGGGCAGGCATTGCCGCGACAGACCAGCAGCCAACCGACCACGACGCCCACCATCCCGAGGGCGGCGAGCGCGGCGGCGGTGAGCAGGACGTAGCGGAGAGGTTTCTTCATCAGTCGCAAATCTAGCACATCGGGTGCAGGGTACAGGGAGCAGGGTGTGGTGCGGGGGATGGGGTGCGGGGTGTGGTGCAGGGTGCGGGGACGTGCGGATGGCGTTACTCGTACCCCTCACGCGGCGAATCCGCCTTCCCTCCCCCGTCCGGTCCCTTACCTTCTGAGGCATGTCACGGCTTCTCGTCACCGGCTCATCCGGCCTGATCGGCTCCGAAATGGTCGCCCACTTCGCCGCGCTGGGGTGGGAGGTGCATGGCGTCGACAGCAATCAGCGCGCGGTCTTCTTTGGCCCCGGCGGCGACACGCGCTGGATGCAGCAGCGGCTCACCGGCGCGTACAAGAATTTTCATCACCACGAACTCGACATCCGGGATCGCACGGGCGTTGACGCACTGGTGCGCGATCTCAAGCCGGACGCCATCGTGCACGCGGCCGCGCAGCCCAGCCACGACCGCGCAGCGGCCATCCCGTTCGATGATTTCGACACCAACGCGGTCGGGACGCTCAACCTGCTGCAGGCGGCGCGCACGCACTGCCTCGAGGCGCCCTTCGTGCACTTCAGCACCAACAAGGTGTACGGCGACGCGCCCAACGAGCTGCGGCTGGTCGAGCGGGAGACGCGCTGGGACTACGCCGATGCCGCATACGCGCACGGCATCGCGGAGTCCTTCCGCATCGACCAGTCCACGCACTCGGTGTTCGGCGCGTCCAAGGTGGCGGCCGACATTCTCGTGCAGGAGTACGGCCGGTACTTCGGCATGCGCACCTGCGCGCTGCGCGGCGGCTGCCTGACGGGGCCGAGCCACGCGGGCGTGGAGCTGCACGGCTTCCTCAGCTACCTGGTCAAGGTGAACGTCGAGGGCGGGCTGTACCGCGTCTTCGGCTACAAGGGGAAGCAGGTGCGCGACAACGTCCATTCGCGCGACGTAGCGCGGTTCGCCGAGGCCTTCATTGCCGCGCCGCGCGTAGGCGAGGTCTACAACCTCGGCGGCGGCAAGGGCAACGCCTGCTCGATCCTCGAGGCGTTCGCGATGGTGTCGGAGCGCACCGGCAAACCGATGCGGTACGAGTACGACGAGCAGAACCGCATTGGCGACCACATCTGCTACTACAGCGACCTGCGCAAGATGATGGCGCACTACCCGAACTGGTCCATCACGGTGCCGTTGTCGACGATCTTCGACGAGATCGTCGAGGCATGGCAGCAGCGCCTGACGTGACGGCGGTGCGACCGGAGGCGCTTCCGCGCGTGCTGCTGGTGACCGATGCGGATCTCTCGGACAGCAGCCACGGCGCCGGACGCACGCTCGTCAATCTTTTCTCGCGCTATCCCGCCGATCGGTTGCTGGCGCTCAGCGGCAACGCAACCGCTCCCTTCGTGATGGAGAGCGGTGCGCGGGTGCTGGCTGGCGCGCCCCGGTTCCCGGGCCGGATCGCCATGGCGTTGCGCCCGCACGTCGGGCACGTGGACGCCGCCTGGAGCCGCCTGGCGCCATTGCGGGGACGCCGAGCGATCGAACGCTTCGCCCCGCAGCTCGTCCTCTCGGTCGCGACGCATCCGGTGGGGGTGGCGCTGGCCGAACGGTGCCGCCGCTTTGCGCCGATGGTGACGTACCTGATGGATGACTGGGTCGCGTTCGACGCGGGCGTTCCGCTCGTGTTCGACACGAGGCGGCGCGGCCGGCAGCTGCTGCGGGACTCCGTGGCGTGGCTCGGCATCTCGCCCGTCCTGCTCGAGTCCACCCGTGCCTTTTCGGAGGTCGACCGGCCGGCGCAGGTGGTGCACAACCCGGTGCGCATCGGCACCGGTGAACCCGCCGCGCTCGCCGCGCCGCGAACGGGGCGGTTCCGCGTGGCGTATGCGGGTTCGGTCTGGCCGATGCACTGGGACGCGGTGGCCGCAATCGCGCAGGCGGTCAAGCGCCGGCGTGACGAGGGCACCGACATCGAGTTTGTCCTCTTCACGGGCCGATACTTCTGGGACCGCTATGCGGCGGACTGGCGACGGTGGGGAGTCGCGGACGGGGGCCTCGTCCCCTACGACGCGCTCGGTGACGCGCTCGGCGGTTGCGATTTGCTGCTCGTCGCGTCGTCGTTCGAGCCGTCGCAGGCACACATGTCACGCTCGTCGGTGCAGACGAAGGTGACCGATTACATGGCGGCGGGCCGTCCGATCCTGGCGTGCGGGCCGCATGACTCGGCGTCGAACGATTTCCTGCGACGCCACGCGTGCGCGCTGTTCGCCGAGGACCCGGCGCCGACGGCCATCGACGGCGTCCTGCGCGCGGCGATCGCGGCACGGGCGGACGGTCCCATCCTCGCGCGCCGCGCCTGGGACGTGGTGCGGCGCGATCACGCGCTTGAACCCGTGACCGACCGGCTCTACGCCTTCCTCGCCGACGCCGCGCGATCTCGCTGACGCGGCGCGCCGGGAGGCCGCGGCGATTGGTCAACCGTGGCATCAGGCGTCTATATTTTCCCGGATGAGCGACTTTCTCTCCGAACTGACCTGGCGCGACCTGCTCTACCAGCAGACCGAGGGTGCCGCGGCCCACTTTGCCGCGGACGCGGTCACCGCGTACTGCGGGTTCGATCCGACGGCCGCGTCCCTGCACGTGGGCAACCTGGTGCCCATCATGGGACTCGTGCACCTGCAGCGCGCCGGGCATCGCCCCATCGCGCTCGTCGGCGGTGGCACGGGGATGATTGGCGATCCGAGCGGCAAGGCGTCGGAGCGCCAGCTGCTGTCGCTCGACGAGATTGACGCGAACGTCGCCGGCATCCGGGCGCAGCTCGAACGCTTCCTCGACTTCTCGGGTGCGAGGGGCGCGCGGATGGTGGACAACGGCGAGTGGCTGCGGGCGCTGCGGGCGGTCGACTTCATGCGCGACGTCGGCAAGCACTTCACGATCAACCTGATGATGCAGAAGGACTCGGTGAAGTCGCGCCTGGAGGGCGGCATCTCGTACACCGAGTTCTCCTACATGCTGCTGCAGGCGTATGACTTCCTCGAGCTGCATCGCCGCCATGGCGTGACGGCGCAGATCGGCGGCAGCGACCAGTGGGGCAACATCACGGCGGGGACGGAACTGATCCGCCGCACCGTGCAGAAGGAAGCGCACGGCGTCACGCTCCCGCTGGTGACCACGACGAGCGGCGCGAAGTTCGGCAAGTCCGAGGCCGGCGCGGTCTGGCTCGACGCGACGCGCACGTCGCCGTACGCGTTCTACCAGTTCTGGGTCAACACGGAGGACGCCGACGCGGTGCGCTTCCTCAAGATGTTCACCCTGCTGGAACAGGATGCGATCGAGGCGTTGGCCGCGGCCCTGGCCGCGGCGCCGCACGAGCGCGCCGCGCAGCGTCGCCTGGCGTCCGAGGTGACGGCCTTCGTCCATGGCCGCGAGGCGGCCGCGCTCGCCGAGCACGTGTCGCGGGTGATCTTCGACAAGCGGGTGGATGTGATGGAGCTCCCGCTCGACGTCTTCCACACGCTGGTGCGCGAGATTCCGTGCGCGCGCTTCGCCCCGGGTCACCCGATCTCGATTCTCGACGCGCTCGAGCGCGCCTTCGGGCTGTCGCGCAGCGCCTCGCGCAAGTTGCTCCAGCAGGGGGCGGTCAGCGTGAATGGCGAGCGCCACTCCGCGGACACGCCGAACATCGACCTCGCCGGCGCGGCTTACGAGCGGTACTTCGTGCTGCGAAAGGGGGCGCGCGAAATCGCCGTGCTGGAGCTGCAGGACTAGGCCGCGCCGGGCGGGCGGCCACGGCCGCTAGGCGCCGAGGAGCGCGCGCCGGTCCCGTGGCGGCAGGTACTTGGCGCCCTCGCGCAGCGTCAGCCCCGACACATCGGCGCGATGCGCGCGCAGAAAGTCGGCCACCGCCCCGGGGTCTGTCTTGCTGATCTCGCGCAGCCCCCAGCCGATCGCCTTGCGGATGAAGAACTCCCGCTCGCCGAGCATAGGCACCGCGAGCACCGCGAACGCGCTGAACGGCGCCGCGCCCCGCTTCACGAGCGGAAGGACGGAGAGCAGGGCGGCGCGGCGCATCCAGTAATCGGGGTGACGCGCCCAGCGCGGAATCGTGCGACGCATCAGCGGCACGCGCTCGAGCATCGGGGCCGCCACCTTGAAGCAGATCCAGTCGAGGTACGCCCAGCTTCGCGACTCGCGCAGCAGGCGCGCGACGAGCGGCACATCGCGCGCCCCCAGCCGAGGCTCGGCGGCCTCGAGGAGGAACATCGCCACCGCGCGCAGCTCGTGCACGCCGGTGCCCCACAGCGCCACGACGAGCGCTCGCACCGACGCCGTGTCCGATTCCCGGACGCGCGCGATGAGCGCCTTGGCCACCCCGCGGATGGACGGCATGTCGGCGCCCAGGAAGACGAGGTCGCTCTTGAGATACGCCTTCTCGTTTGCGGCGCGCTCGACCGACCCGACGGCAGCCAGCGCGGCGCGCGTCACGCGGACTTCGCGCGCGATGTTCATCGCGGCGCCAGCGCCGCCAGCGCGATGTCGAGCTCGGCGACGGTGTTGTACAGGTGCGGCGACAGCCGGATGCCGCCCTCGCGCACGGTGTGCGACACGCCGGCGGCGGAGAGCCGGGCGCTCGCCGCCGCGAGGTCATCCACGGCGATGGACAGCAGGCCCGCGCGGCGCGCGCGATCCGCCGGCGTGATGAGCCGCACGCCCGCGCGCCCCTCGCACCACTGCACCACGTGGTCGGCGAGCGAGGCGACATGGGCCGCGACTTCCGCCGGCCCGAGTTCCAGGAAGAGGCTGAGCGACGCCGCCATCGCTTTGAGGTCGTGCATCGGTGCGGTGAAGACCTCGAACTTCCGCGCGTCGGGATAGAACGCGTAGTCGTAATCGAGGAAACGGGTGAAGTCGGCCGACGCCGGCATCGAGAGCCAACCCACCGCGGGCGGGTCGAGTTCCTGGATGAGATCGCGGTGCACGTACGCAAAGCCGGTGCCCCACGGCGAGAGCAGCCACTTCTGCGCGCCCGTGGCCAGGATGTCGATCTGGCACGCCTTCACGTCAATGGTCGCCGGGCCGAGTCCCTGTATGGCGTCGACCACGAACCAGATGCCGCGTGCCTTGCACGCGGCGCCCAGGCGCGCGAGGTCGAGCCGGGCCCCGCTCGCGAACGAGACCCAGCTGACCGTCAGCGCGCGGACGTTCGGCCGGTCGAGCGCCGCAATGATGGCGTCTTCGTCCGGGAGCCGGTGCTTCATCGGCACCAGTTCGAGGAAGACACCTTTCGCCTTCTCGAGCCCCATCCACGGATAGATGTTCGCGGGGAACTCGCCGGCGGTCGAGACGACGACGTCGCCCGCCTTGAAGGGGAGGGCGCGCGCCGCCAGGTTGACCCCCTGCGACGTGTTGGTCGTGATGGCGATCTCGTCGGGCGACGCGTTCAGCAGCCGCGCGGCACTCTCCCGCCCCTGCACGACGCCGTCCCAGAAGTACTCGAAACCGACCCGCCACAGCTCGGCGCGGTTCGCGTTCGCCTCCGCCTGGATCTCGCGGGCGCGCTGAGGCAGCGGGCCCGTCGCGGCGTGGTCCAGGTAGATGCGCTCCCCGCGCGCGGCCCAGGGAAATTCGCGCGCGCGCAGCGCCTCAACGTCGTAGCTCACGGCAATGCTCGATGCGCGCTCACGGCTCGCGCAGTTCAGGTGGAGTGTCGGGAGGCTGCCGCTTCCAGCGGCGATGCGCCCAGAGGTACTGCCCCGGATACCGGCGCACCCACCGTTCCAGCACGGCGGTGAAGCGCGCGGTGGTGACGTCGACGTCCGCCTCGAGATCGCCCGTGCGGGCCACGTCGACTTCCTCGAGATGCAGGACGTACCTGCCGTTTGGCTGGCGCGCCGCCAGTGCATAGATGAGCGGGGCATCGAAACGCAGGGCAAAGACGGCGGGACCTCGCGGCGTGCGCGCCGGACGCCCGAAGAACGGGACGAAAGTCGCCGCGCCCAGCCCGGCCTGGTCGGCGAGCAGGCCGAGACCGAGCCCCTCCTTCAGCAGGCGCGGGAGGCGACGCACGGCTTCATCATCGTAGACGACGGTCATGCCGAGGCGACGGCGCGTACGGTTCACGAACGCATCGGCCAGCGGGTTGAGCTGGCGCTTGGCGACCGCCGCCACCTTCAGCCCCAGCGTCGAGATGTACGCGCCCGACAACTCCCAGTTGCCGAGGTGCCCCGCCACCAGCACGATCCCCTTGCCGCGCACGCGACCGCGTTCGATCGCGTCCCAGCCCTCCACGCGCTCGAAGAGGGCGTGCATGGACTCTGGCCCGAGCCGCGACATGAGAATGGATTCCATGCCCACGCGGCCGAGATGCTCGTATGACTCCCGCACGAGGGCGCGACGCTCGCGTTCGCCAAGTTCGGGAAAACAGGCGTCGATGTGCCGCGTTACGACGCCACGGCGAATGCCGAGCGGCCAGTATCCAATGAGGGCGATGCGCGCGCCGATGGCCCCCGCGCGCCGCAGTCCCAGGGGTCCGAGCAGCGCGGCCACCACGCGCAGCAGCGCGTACTCGAGCCAGTGCTTCCAGGTTGGCTTCACGAGCGCTCCCTCGCGCGTTCCACGCAGTGTGCCGCGAACTCCAGGGTGTCGGTGACCACGCGGTCCCAGTTGAATCGCTGCAGCGCGGCCTCGCGGGCCGCCGCGCCCAGACGCCGACGCAGCGGTTCATCCACCAGCAACCGCCGAATGGCCTCGGCCACGCGGTCGTCCGCCTCGGGAGGCACGACCAGTCCGGTCTGCGCGTCGAGGACCGCCGAGCGGACGCCGCCCGAATCGCCGGCCACGGCCGGTACGCCGCTTGCCGCGGCCTCCACGAACGAGATGCCGAACCCTTCGACGTTGATGGGAGGCAGCAGGCGCGACAGCCCCACGTAGAGCGCCGCTCCCGCGTAGACGGCGGGGAGTTCGTCATCGCGCATCGGCCCGGCGAACACCACGCGAGCGTCCACCCCGAGAGCGCGCGCGAGTTCGCGAAGGCGCGTTTCGTCCGGCCCCTCGCCCACGATGACGTAACGCAGGTTCGGATGCTGCGGCGCCAGGCGCGCCAGGGCGCGGATCGCGACATCCTGGCCCTTGTGCGGCACTAGCCGGGCGACCGTCAGCAGGTATGGAGCGTCGCCGACGCCGAGCCGGGCCCGCACCGCTCCCGTGACGTGGCCCGGCGCAAACTGCGCCGGATCGGTGCCCAGTGGGAAATCTGCGACGGGCGGCAGGGGGCTCACGCCGATCTCCCGCATGATGTCGCGCGCCAGTTCGCCCGTCCACGCCGAGTTGGCGACGACGCCGATCGCCTCGCCGAAGATCCGCCGCGCGGTCAGGCGCTTCATGCGCTGCTTCGCCTTTTCGCGCTCCCGCAGGAGGTCGCCGCCGTTGACGTACACGAGGTACGGCACGCCCGTCTGACGCCGCGCCCACCACGCGGCATACCCGCACGGGCGAATGTTGCCGCAGTGCACCACATCAAAGCCCGGGGCGCGCTGCTGCAGCCAGCGGGCCCAGCGCACCTGATTCAGGAAGCGGCCCGCCTGACGAAAGTTGAACGGCTGGCGGTCCACGGCCACGGGCTCGGCGGCATCCGAATGGGCCGCGTCGAGCGCGCGCACCGTCGAGACGAGCGTGTCCGCCGGAAAGCGCCGGCAGAGCTCGACGTGCCGGCGCGCCATGCCGCCGAGATCGGGCGCGTAGTCCTGTGTGATGAAGAGATGGCGCATCAGGTCCTCCAGCGGGTGCGGTCACGCGCCGCTTCGGTAACCTGCAGCCATCCATCGGATCCTGCATCGAACGGCCATCGCGCGGCGGCCTTGCGCGCCGCCAGGCGCATGGCCGCAGCCTGCTCCGACTGGGCCAGGGCCGCGGCCAGCACCGACGCCCATTCCGTCTCGTCCGCGCGATGGCGCAGGATGCCGGACACGCCGTCCTCCACGAAACGCGCGCTCAGCGGCGTTCGCTCGCCGAGCACCGGCACGCCCTGCGCCAGCGCGTCAAGCATGGCGAACACCTCGTCATCGCCCGTGGCGACCACCCACGCGAACGCCGCTTCGGCGAGCGCCTCGGTGCGCGCCGCCCCGGCGGTGCGAAATTCCACGCGATCGGCGACGCCGAGCGCCGCCGCTTCGAGGCGCACCGCATCGGCATCGTTGATCGGCGCGAAGACGATGGCGCGCAGCGCCGGCTGGCGCGGCGCGAGCAGGGCAAGGGTGCGCAGGGCGGCCAGCGCTTCGCGCCGCCGGTCGGCGCCGGCGAAGATGACGAGCCGGTCGCCCGTCGGCCGAATGGCGCCGACAGCGGCCGGAGGCCGCGGCGTGGCGGTCGCCACGCCCGGCGGCGCCACGTGGGCGGCCAGCGCGCCGCGTGGCGGTTCATGCCCCCGCAGGTCGTCGGGGTGCGCGAAGACGAAGCCTGTCGCGGCGAGCCGCATGGCGAGCCGTCCGTCGCGCCCGATCGTGAGTCGGGCGCCCGCGCCCGTGCGCCGCACGACGGCGCCGCGGCCCGCGAAGCGAACGGCCGCCGCGGCCACGAGATGCTCGCGGTCGTCGTGCACGAACACCACTTCCGTCAGGCGCGACGCGATGACGCGCCGCAGGCGCCATCCGGCGCGCAGCCACCCGCCGTCCATCGCCACCCCGATCACGTCATGCCCGGCGGCCAGGAGGCACCGCTCCATTTCGCTCCCCGCGGGCGCGACCAGGCACGTCTCATATCCGCGCGCGGCGAGCAGCGTGGCGCCGTCGGCGAAGGCGCGCGCCGCCCCCGACCACGCCGCCCGATGCACCACGAAGCAGGCGCGCACCGGCGCTAGCCGCCGACGGGGGCTTCGTTGAACTGCAGCGCGTGCAACCGCGCGTACGCACCGCCCAGCGCCAGCAGCTCGGCGTGCGTCCCGCGTTCGGCGATGCGGCCGCGGTCGAGCACCAGGATCTGCGTGGCGTGCTGCACCGTGGAGAGCCGGTGGGCGATGACGAAGACGGTGCGCCCGGCCAGCAGCCGATCGATGGCTTCCTGCACCAGCCGTTCGCTCTCCGTGTCCAGCGCCGAGGTGGCCTCGTCGAGGATGAGCACCGGGGGATCCACGAGGAGGGCGCGCGCCATGGCGATGCGCTGCCGCTGGCCGCCGGAGAGGCGGGTCCCGCGCTCGCCGAGCACGGTGTCATAGCCCTCGGGGAGCTCGCTGATGAATCCGTGCGCGTTGGCGGCGCGGGCGGCGGCCTCGATCTGCGCCGGCGTGTACCGGTCCGGCGCGCCGTAGGCGATGTTCGCCCGCACCGAGTCATTGAAGAGCACGGTATCCTGGCTCACGATCCCCGTGAGCGCACGCAGCGACGACAGCGTGAACTCGCGGGTGTCCACCCCGTCGAGCGTGACGCGGCCGGCCGTCGGCTCGATGAAGCGCGGAATGAGGTCCACGAGCGTGCTCTTCCCCGCTCCGCTCGCGCCCACGAGGGCCACCACCTCGCCGCGCTTTGCCGTGAAGCTGATGTCGCGCAGCACGGGCTCGCCGCCGTAACTGAACTCCACCCGCTCGAACGCGAGCTCGAAGTTGAACGCGGCCGCCGCGCGGGTGCCGCGGTCGGCCTGCTCTTCCGTGGGATGATCGAGGATCTCGAACAGCCGCTCGGCCGCGGCGAGCGATTGGGTGGCGACCGCCGGCATCTGCGAGAGTTGCTTGAGCGGCGGGAGCAGCGACATCAGCGCGCCGAGGAACGTGACGAGACCCGAGCCGCTGAGCGTGCGCGCCTGCAGCACCTCGTGCGCGCCGAACCAGAGGAGCGCCACGGCCACCACGGTGCCGATCACCTCGGCGAGCGGCTGCGACATGAGCGTGAGCCGGCTCATGCGCACCATCCCCTTGGCGTAGCGATTCGAGGCGTCGGAGAAGCGCGCCCCCTCGTACCCCTCGGCGCGGAACGACTTCACCAGCCGGATGCCGCTGACCGTCTCCTGCACCACGCTCGTCATTTCCCCATACTCGGCGGCGAGCTTGCGGTGGCCCCGGCGCAGGCGACGCAGCAGCGGCTGGAACGCCACGATGATGAGCGGGGCGACGACCAGCGAGAGGAGCGCCAGCCTGGGTGAGAGCGAGAAGAGCAGGACGACGGTGACGACGATCTGCGTGCCGGCGTTCAGCGATCGTGTCACGACCTCGGCGAGCAGCTGGCGCGTGGACTGGGTGTCCTGAAAGACGCGCGAGAGCAGCTGCCCCGTCTTGTGGCTGGTGAAGAAACGGAGCGGCAGCCGCTCCAGGTGCGTGTAGACCGCGTTGCGCAGATCGCGCGTGACGCGCTCCTGCAGCCCCGCGCCGGTCTGGCCGGCGAGCCAGGCGAAGACGTTCTTGAGCAGCATCGTGCCAAGGATCACGAGGATCACGATGCGCAGGGCGTCCATCGACTCGCGCCCGGCGAGCACCCAGCCGCCGATCAACTGCAGCAGCGCCGACATGCGCGACCCGGCGCCCGCGTCAAAGGCCTGATGGTCGAACAGGGTGTTGAGGAACGGCACGAAGAGCGCGTACGAGAACGCACTCAGCGCATTGGCCAGCGCGCTCAGCAGCAGCGTGCCGACGACGCGCCCGTAGTACGGGCGGAGGAACTGCTGGAGGCGGCGGTAGGGACCCATCAGCGGCGGGGCGTGAGGAGGGCGAGCGGAAGGATGACCTCTTCCGGGGAGACCCCGCCATGAAGGAACGACCCGCGGTACCGTTGCTGGTACTCGCGCAGCTTGGTCGGATAGACGAAGAAGCAGTCGCCGGCGGCGAGCAGCGTGTTGACGCGCGGCCCCCGGGGCGGGAGGCGCAGCTGCTCGGCGTCGGTAAACAGCAGCGCCTGGTCGGGACGCTCGGCGCGGAGGTCCTCGCCCATCTTGTACCGCAGGTTCGCGGTGGTGTCCTTCTTCGCGAAGACAGTGGCCGGCGTGTTGCAGTGAATGGAGCCGTGATCGCTCGTCAGCAGCACCGGCAGGCCGCGGCGCGCCGCCTCGCGGAGCACGCTCCAGAGCGCCGAGCGCCGGAACCACTGCTCGGTGAGCTGGCGAAATGCCGCCTCGTCCCGCGCCACTTCGTACAAGATCGCCGACTCGGAACGCCCGTGCGTCAGCAGGTCGATGAAGTTGAACACGAAGGCGCTCACGCCCTCGGCGGCGATGGACGTCGCGAGATGGCGCTCGAGGTCGTCGGAGTCGTGCGCCGACGTGATCTTGTGGTAGCGCACCGGCGTCTCACCCCGCACCGTGCGCAGCTGTTCCACCAGCAGGTCGCGCTCGTGCTGGTTGAGCGACTCGTCGTCCCCCTCGCCCCACCAATCCGGGAACCGTTCGGCGATTTCGGCCGGGAACAAACCGCTGAACAGCGCGTTCCGCGCATACGGCGTCGCGGTGGGGAGCAGGGCGAAGTAGTGCGCGGTATCGACCTCGAAGGCCTGGGCGACGATCGGCTCGAGCACCTTCCACTGGTCGAGCCGCAGGCAGTCGACGACGATGAAGACGACCGCCTGGTGTTCGGCGAGCACCGGCATCAGGAACTCGCTGACGACGTCCACCGAGAGGGGCGGCCGGTCGCCGTCGAGTTCGTGAATCCAGCGCGGATATCCCTCGCCCATGAAGGCGGCAAAGTCGCGGTGCATCGCCGGGAAGAGCGCCCGCAACGAGGTGAGCAGGCCCGCCTCTCCGGCCGCCGTCAATTCGACGTCCCACTCCACGAGTTCCGCATAGCGTTCCGCCCATCCCCGCCAGTCGAGATCCTTGAGCCGCACCGCCTCGAGTTCGCGAAAACGCTCGACGAACCGGCGCGCGAGCGCCTGGCTGCGGATGCGCGGCCCCTCGAGGATGCGCGTGAGGATGGCCTGCACCTGCCGCGGCGTGACCGGCTTCACGAGGTAATCCGTGACGTCCTGACCGAGCGCCTCGCGCAGGGTGGAGTCTTCCTCGCTCTTGGTCACCATCACGATGGGCATGGATGGCGCCAGTTCCCGCGCCTCGCGCACCATCGCGATCCCCCGCATGCCCGGCATCTGCTCGTCGAGGAGCAGGATGTCGAACGCGTGCTGGCGGAGCAGCTCGAGGGCGTCGGCGGCGTTCCGGGCCATCTGCACGCGATAGCCCTTGTCGGTCAGGAACAGCCGGTGCGACTCGAGGAGGTCAGCCTCGTCGTCGACCCAGAGCACGGATTTTGCGAGTGGCGCCATATCCAGCGAAAGCTAGCCCCGGCGAATTGACGTCGCCAACGGCCGGCGGGTTGCCGGACCGGTTGTCGGAGGCACGGGCGGAGGCGCTGGCGAGTGCGTTGGCCGAGGTGTTGGCCGGCGTGCTGGCGGGTGCGCGCGGTCGGGCGCAGATTCGTCGTTGTGACCGACCCCCTCCCCCCGTATGCCCTGAGCGGGCCTGCTTTTGCGCTCCGCGCCCTGGCCGTCGCCACCTCGCGGGCGCCCCTCGGTGGGCCCCGTGAGGCGCTGATGGCGACGCTCGTGGGCACCCGGCTGGCCGTCGCGGCCGGTGGCGCCGATCCCCTTCCGGAGCCGCTCCGGGCCGAGCGGGCGGCGGCGGCGCGTCACTGGATGGGGGCGCTCCCCCTCCCGCCGTCGCTGCGCGCGGCACTGGGTCAACTGCTCGATGCCTCGGTGCGCGCCGAAGGGGAGGCACTGGCCGCCGCCCTGGACAAGGTGACCGAGGTCACGGCACCCCACCTCGATCGCAAGGCACGTTCCGAATTGGACCATCTGGCCCGCCGGTTTGCCCTCTGAGCCCGCCGCTTGTGGACGAGCGGACTTCATTCGTATGATTTGCAGATGACCCGACTTCGCGCGTAACGACGGCGTGTCCAGACCCACCGACATCTCCCCTCTTGCCCGTGTGATGCGCCGGGTTGACCGGGCCGCCGATGGCGAGCCGGGGCACGACGCCTACGCCACGGGTTTCCCCAGCATCGACAAGTGGCTGGGCGGGGGCGTCCGGCGGGGCGACCTGGTGGTGCTGGGCGGCGACGTGCAGAGCGGGAAGAGCGCCCTGGCGCTCGCCGTGGCGCTGCGGATGGCGCAGCAGGACACGCCGGTGGTGTTCTTCACGAGCGAGATGACGCACGAGCGGGTGATGGAGCGGGCGCTGGCCATCGAGGGGCGCGCCCGGGTGGACGACCTGCGCCGCGGCTCGCTGGACGATTTCACGCGGGCGGGCGTCGGAGCGGCCGCGGTGCGGTTCCGCGAGGCGGTGCCGACGATCGCCGCATTCCCGGCGGGCGGGGGCGTTGAGGCGCTGGTCGCGGACATTCGACGCTCGGTTGACGCCCATGTGGTCATCGTCGACTCGCTGCAGGGCCTCGCCGGAAGCATTCGGGCGCAGGATGAGGAGCTGTCGGCCGCCGTCCGCATCCTCAAGGCGCTGGCCATCGAACTCGACATCGCCCTCGTGCTCACGTGTCAGCTGCCGGAGCTCACCGCCGACCGGGCGGATCCGCGCCCGGTGCTCGATGATTTCGGGGTGCAGGGCGCGGTGAAACAGCACTCCGATGTGGTGCTGGCGATCTTCCGGGAGGAGATGTACCGTCCCGGGTATGGGGTGGAGGGTGCCACCGAATTGCTCGTGCGGAAGAACCGCAATGGGCAAGTTGGATACGTGGACCTGTTCTTCTACAAGCAGTGGATGCGATTCGAAGACATGCTCGATCCCGACCGATAGGAGGCCGGAGCGATATGCGATACTTGAGACTTCTGGCGCTGTCCCTGCTCGGCGGCCTGGCGCTGCCGGCGCAGGCCCAGCAGAAGCCAGACAAGACGCTCGACAAGCTGGAACACGCCCGCACGGCGAATCCAAGCTCCGTGGCGGCGCTGCGATCACTCGGGATTGCGTACTACAAGCGAGACCGGTTCGCGGACGCCCGGACGGTGCTCGATGCCGCCCGCAAACTCGATCCCAAGGACGGGGTGAGCGCGCTGTACGCGGGTCTCGCGGCCGAGAAACTGAACGACTTCACCGGCGCCAAGGACGCGTACAACAGCTACCTGCAGAACGGCAAGACGCGGTCGGTGCGCAACGACATCCGCGCCCGGCTCGTGTCGCTGTCGCGGGCCGAACTGCACGCGGCGGCCAAGGCGGCGATCGCCACCGAAGCTACGATCGCGCCCGAGGCGAACAACCCGCGGGCGGTCGCGGTGCTGCCGATGACGTTCAGCGGCACCGACCAGACGCTGGCGCCGCTCTCGCGCGGCATGTCCGATCTGCTCATCAGCGACCTCGCGCGCGCTCCGGAATTGCAGCTGCTCGAGCGTGACCGGATTCAGGCAATGGTGGATGAGGTGGCGCTGAGCCAGAGCGGGCGCGTCGACGCCGCGACGTCGCTGCGCGCCGGCAAGCTGGTGCGCGCCGCGCGCGTCGTGCAGGGCGCGATCACGCAGACGGGCAACCGCAACCTGACCGTGAACGCCGCGGTGATGCAGGTGGCCACGGCGCAGCAGCAGGGGCGCGACGTCCAAAGCAGCGACGTCCTCGACCAGATCTTCACGATCGAGAAGAACCTCGCGCTCGGCCTCTTCGATCAGCTCGGCGTCCGCCTGTCGGCAGCCGACCGCGCGGCCATCGAGCAGCGCCCGACGCGCTCGTTGCAGGCCTTCCTGGCGTACAGCAATGGCCTCGTGGCGGAGGATGAGGGACGGTACGGCGACGCGGCGCGCTTCTACGACCAGGCCCGCAGCATCGACCCGGGCTTCGGCGCGGCGCTGCAGCGGATGCAGAGCGCCCGGGCGGCGCAGCAGGGCGCGCAGGTGACCACCACGCAGGTGGAGGCGAACCTCAAGAACTCCAGCGAAGGCGCCACCGTCACCGCCGCGGAGCGCGGTGTCGCGGCCACGAACACCGGCATCGGCTCGACGCTGGCCAGCGCCGTGGGCGACATCAACCCGTCGGCGGCGAACAACGTGAACTCGAGCACGAGCACGGGCGGCAGCCAGACCCAGACGCAGACGCCGCCGACGACACGCGACCCGGCATCGGAGAAGACCGGCACGGACGCTCCGGCGACCAAGACCGGCACGTTCACCATCGTGATCCGGAGGCCGTGAGATGAGACCGCTGCGTGACACGCTCATCCTGGCACTCCTCGCCGCGGCGCCGCTGGCCGTCGGCGCGCAGGGCCTCGGCGACGCGGCCGCCGCCGCGATGCCGCAGTACGTGACGTTCAAGATCGGCTCGGGCGCGACGGCCAAGACGGTCTCCCAGACGTCCATCCCCTTCGTCTTCGTGCTGCCGCTCACGTCGCGCTTCAACATGGACGTGACGACGTCCTTCGCGACCTCCGACGTGTCGGTGAACGGCAAGAGCGTCAGCTCGATCAGCGGGCTGACCGACACCCAGCTGCGTGCCAACCTGACGCTGGGCAATGATGCCGTCGTCTTCACCGTGGGCGCCAACCTCCCGACCGGGCAATACCAGATTGCCGAAGGGAAGGCCGACGCCGCCGGGCAGATCGGCAACGACTTCCTCGTCTTCCCGACGTCGTCGTACGGCTCCGGGCTGTCCACCACCGGCGGTATCGCGATTGCGCGTAATCTCGGCTCGTGGAACTTCGGCTTGGCGGGATCGTTCCGGAAATCGACCGAGTTCGACGCGTACGCTGCGAACGACGGCTCGACGAAGACGGTGCTCACCTTCACGCCGGCCGACGAAGTGCGCGCGCGCGTCGGCGCCGATCGGGCCGTCGGCAGTGGGCGCCTGACGCTCGGCGTCACGTTCTCCACGTTCGGCAACGACGTGCTCTCCAATACCTCCTACGCCACGGGCGATCGCTACATCGGACAGGGATCGCTCTACTATCCGGTGGGCGGTGTGGACCTGTACGTCAGCGGGTGGGGGCTCTACCGCGCCAAGGGGCAGCAGTTCGGCGGCGAGGCTCCCTCGGAGACGGTGGCGAACGGAGCGGTTGCCGCAGGCTTCCGCGCCGGCAACTGGTATATCGAACCCAACCTCGAGGCCCGCAACTGGCAGGTGGACGGCTACAAGGCCGGCCTGCTGGGGAACGGCGGCGTCCGGCTGCGCTGGACGTCCGGGGCGTTCTCCTTCATGCCGAGCGCCAGCTATCAGATGGGAGAGCTGTACACCCTGGGCGGCGGCGAGACGTATGACGTGACCGGGTGGCGGGCGGCTCTGACGTTGCGGATACACTAGTTCGCGACGTTGGGTGATGGCAGATGGCAGATGGCAGATGGCAGATGGCAGATAGCAGATGGCGGATGGCGGACGACAGATGGCGGGGCGGCTTTCGGGCCGCCCCGCCTGTTTTGCGGCACCCGACGGGGCGGTAGATTGCAGGCAGGCTAATCGAAATCGTGATCGGTGATCGCAATCCGCCATCCCCATCCGAGATCCATATCCTGAATCGTCGTCATGTCCGGTCACAGCAAGTGGAAGACCATCAAGAACGCCAAGGCCGCGACCGACAAGAAGCGCGGCGCGCTCTTCACCAAGCTTATCCGTGAGATTACAGTTGCCGCCAAGCAGGGCGGCGGCGATCCCGACGGCAACCCCCGGCTTCGCACCGCCATCGACAACGCCCGGGCGCAGTCGCTTCCCAAGGAGAACATCGAGCGCGCCGTCAAGAAGGGAACGGGCGAGCTCGAGAGCGTGGACTACGTGGACGTCGTGTACGAGGCATACGGGCCGGGCGGCGTGGCCATCATGGTGCAGGCCCTGACCGACAATCCGACACGCACGGTGGCCGAGGTTCGCGCCAAGCTGTCGCGCGGCGGCGGGAACCTGGGGACCACCAACTCGGTGGCGTTCATGTTCGACCGCAAGGGGCAGATCTTCGTCGAGGCGGCCGGCCTGGACGAGGACGCCACGATGGAGAAGGCCCTCGAGGCCGGCGCCGAGGATTTCGTGCGCGAGGACGACGCGTTCATCATCACGACGGCGCCAGCGGACCTGCACGCGGTGAGCCAGGCGCTCGTGAAGGCGGGGCTGAAGGTGTCGCAGGCCGAGCTGTCGTGGATTCCCAAGAGCACCGTCACGGTCACCGGGGAGCCGGCGCAGCAGCTGGTGAAGCTCATCGAGGCGCTCGAGGAGCTCGACGACGTGCAGAAGGTGGATGCGAACTTCGAAATGGACGAAGCGGAGATGGCCGGCGCGTGATCGTCCTCGGCATTGATCCCGGCACGGCGGTGACGGGCTACGGCGTCGTTCGCGCGCGCGGCACGCGCGCTGCGAAC
>DASXUN010000016.1 GCA_036504815.1 Gemmatimonadaceae bacterium
CGCGCCCCGTGCGCGCCGCCCGCGCCGGCGCCTGCTACAGCCGCGTCACGACCCGCGGTCCCTCGTCCGTCACGGCCACCGTGTGCTCCACGTGCGCGCTGCGCGTGCCGTCGAGCGTCACGACCGTCCACTTGTCCGCGAGCGTGCGCGTGGCCGGACCGCCGACATTGACCATCGGCTCGATGGCGATGGTCAGTCCCGCCTGCATGCGCGTCCCGCGCCGCGGCTTGCCGTGATTGGGGACCTGGGGATCCTCGTGCGGCAGGTGCCCCACGCCATGTCCCACCAGCTCGCGCACCACGCTGAACCCCGCGCGCTCGACGACCGACTGCACGGCGTGCCCGATGTCGCCCACGTAGTTGCCGACAATCGCCTGCTCGATGCCGGCGTCGAGCGCCCGTTCGGTCACGTCGATCAGATGCTGCGTCGTCGGGTCAACGGTGCCCACCGGCACCGTGATCGCCGCGTCGGTGAACATCCCCTGATACTGCACGCCGACGTCGAGCTTCACGATGTCGCCGTCGCCAAGCACGCGCTTGGGCGAGGGAATGCCGTGCACGATCTCCTCGTTCACCGAGATGCAGATGGCGCCCGGGAAGCCGTACAGCCCCTTGAACGCCGGCAGGGCGCCCTCGTGACTGCGGATGAAGTCCTCGGCGATCTTGTCGAGCGTGCCCGTGCTGATGCCCGGGCGCACCTGCGTGCGCAGATGGGCATGCGTGAGGGCGAGAATCCGCCCCCCCGCCGCCATCGTCTCGATCTCGCGCGCGCTCTTGAGCTGGATCAACAGCCGACCGCCCTTAGGGCCCGCGCCTCGACCTCGGCAA
This sequence comes from Gemmatimonadaceae bacterium, assembly GCA_036504815.1. Taxonomy (NCBI): domain Bacteria; kingdom Pseudomonadati; phylum Gemmatimonadota; class Gemmatimonadia; order Gemmatimonadales; family Gemmatimonadaceae; species Gemmatimonadaceae bacterium. The sequence goes on from DASXUN010000016.1 coordinate 828, forward strand.
ACGTCCCCGACGCGTCGATGGCCGCCACGTTGCCGCCGTTGGCGCGGTACCACGCCACCACCGGCTCCGTCTGCGCCTTGTACACCCGCAGGCGGTTGCGGATCGAGTCGGGCTCGTCGTCGGCGCGGCGCACCAGCGTCCCCTTGGGGTTCGCCGGGCATTCCGCGTGCGTCTCGCCGGGCTGGCGCCCGGCGAACGGCATCTGGCACGCGCCGCACGTCGTGCGCGAGCTCAGGCGCGCCACGAGTTCCTCGTCGGCGATGTCGAAGAGGAGCACGACGTCGACGCGCTTGCCGATCTCGGCCGCCACGCGGGCCAGCCCCTCGGCCTGCGGCACGGTGCGCACCACGCCGTCGAGGACGACGCCCCTGGCCTGTTCCGGCGCCGCGAGCGCGTCCTTCATGATGCCAAGGATGACGGGGTCAGGCACCAGGTCCCCGCGGTCCATGTACGCCTTGGCTTCGAGGCCGAGCGTCGTCCCCGCCTTCGCGGCGGCGCGCAGCACGTCCCCCGTAGAAATCTTGGGGACGCCGAGGGCAGCGGCGACCCGCTCCCCCTGCGTCCCCTTGCCTGAACCCGGTGGCCCGAGCAGGACAACGATCATGAGGCCTTACCCCCCAGAGAAGATATCACCACTCGTCTGGCGTCCACGGAAGCGCACGCGCCCCTTCTTCATGAAGCCGTCGTACTTCCGCAGCAGCAGATGCTGGTTCATCTGGGCGATCGTGTCCAGCGCGACGCCCACGACGATCAGCACCGACGTGCCGCCGAACCGGAACGGCACCGCCATCATGTCGGCAATCCACACCGGGAGCAGGGCAATGACCGTGAGGAAGATCGAGCCCGGCAGCGTGATGCGGCTCACCACCTCATCAATATACTCCGCGGTCTTCGCGCCCGGCTTGATCCCCGGGATGAAGCCGCCCTGCTTCTTCAGGTTCTCCGCGATGTCGACCGGGTTGAAGATGATCGACGTGTAGAAGTACGTGAAGAAGATGATCAGCACCGCGGAGAGCGCGAAGTAGAGCCACGTCCCCGGCGCGAACAGGTCGGAGAAGTCGCGCATCCGCTCGCTGCCGCTGAACTGGGCGATGGCGCCCGGCACGACGATCAGCGACTGCGCAAAGACGATCGGCATCACGCCCGACGCGTTGATGCGCAGCGGGATGAAGTTGCGCGCGGCCTCGCGCATCCGGCCGCGGGCCATCGTGCGCTGCGGGATCTGGATCGCGATGCGGCGCGCGGCCAGCGTGATCGCCACGACGCCGGCGACGACCGCCACCATCAGCGCGATCAGCGCGACGAGCGCGAGCGGGCTCAGCGACCCCGTGCCGATGAAGTTGAACGTCTGCCACGCGCTGGGCCAGAAGCGCTCGACGATCGAGAAGAAGATCAGCAGCGAGGCGCCGTTGCCGAGGCCGCGCTCCGTGATCTGCTCACCCAGCCACATGACGAAGATGGCGCCGGTCGTGAGGATCCAGGCCATCTCGAACTTGAACGTCGCGCCGGGCATCGAGACGGCGCCCTGCACCGACTCGGTGAACAGCGCGAAGCCCCACGCCTGCACCAGCGCCAGCGCCACCGTGGCGTAGCGGGTCCACTGCGTGATCTTCTTCCGGCCTTCCTCGTCCTTCTGCATCTTCTCGACCGTCGGGAGCACCGCGCCCGCGATCTGCGCGAAGATGGACGCCGAGATGTACGGCATGATGCCGAGGGCGAAGATGGTCGCCTTCGACAGGTTCCCGCCGACGAACAGATCGTACAGGCCGAGGAAGCCCCCGCCCTGCTGGCTCTGGAAGAAGTCCATCATCGCCACGACGTCCACGCCCGGGGCGGTGACGTGACTGCCCACGCGATAGATCAGCAGGCAGACGAACGTGAAGATGATCTTTTCCCAGAGCTCCGGCGTCCGGTAGATGTTCGCCAGCGTCGCTGCGGGATTAGCCTGCGCCATTAGTCCTCGACCTTGCCGCCGGCGGCTTCGATTTTGGCTTTCGCCGCGGCGCTCACCTTGAGGCCGCGCACCGTCACCGCGCCCGTGAGCTCGCCATTGGCGAGCACCTTGGCCGGACGGCCCTTGGTTGCAAGTCCCTTGGCCGCCAGCGCCTCGAGCGTCACCTCGCCGCCCACCGCCGCCAGGTCATCGAGCCCGACGACCTGGTACGAGACGCGGAACGGGTTGGTGAAGCCGCGCTTGGGAATGCGGCGCGTCATCGGCATCTGGCCGCCTTCGAAATGCGGCTTGCCGCCGCCCGGGCCGTGGTGGCCGGAGCGCGCCTTGATGCCCTTGTGGCCCTTGCCGGCCGTCTTGCCCTTGCCCGAGCCCGGGCCCCGGCCGATGCGCTTGCGGTCGCGATGCGACCCCGGCGCCGGCGCCAGGTTGCTGAGCGTGATCTTCTCCGTAGCCATCATCTACTCCTTCACCGGCGTCACTTCGACGAGATGACGCACGCGCTTGATCTGACCGCGCAGCGACGGCGAGTCCTGGTGCACCACGACATCCTGGTGGTGCCTCAGGCCCAGCGCCTCGAGGGTCAGCCGCATCACCTTGGGCTGGCCGGAACCGCTGCGAACCTGCTTCACCTGCACCTTCCCCGTGGTCAGGGTGTTCGGTGCAGTCTTCTTGGGTCCCCGTCCGGGGTGCCACACGAATGTACGCGGCATCAGACGGCCTCCTTCCCCTTGGCGCGTGACTTGTAGCCCAGCGACGCCGGCTCGACGCCGCGCTCGCGCGCGATCTGCTCGACCGTCGTCAGCGACACCAGCCCGTCGAGGGCGGCGCGCACGAGGTTGAACGGATTGGTGGAGCCGAGCGACTTCGTCAGGATGTCGGTGATGCCGACGCACTCCATGACGGCGCGCACCGCACCACCCGCGATGACGCCCGAACCCGGCGCCGCCGGCTTCAGCATCACTTCGGACGCGCCGTGCTTGCCCACGATGGCATGCGGAATCGTCGCGCCCGTCATCGGGATCGACACCATGCTGCGCCGCGCGGCCTCGACGGCCTTGCGCACCGCCTCGGAGACTTCGTTCGCCTTGCCGCTGGCGACGCCCACCTTCCCCTGCCCGTCGCCCACGGCGACCAGCGCGTTGAAGCTGAAGCGACGGCCGCCCTTCACGACCTTGGCGACGCGGTTGATCGCGACGACGTTCTCCACCAGATCGGAGCCTTCACGCTCGTCGCCCGGCGCGCCACCACGGCCGCCGCGCGCGTCGCGCCCGGGACCGCCGTCACGGCCGCCACGGCCGCCCGGTCCGCCCGGAGCGCCACGGCCCGCGCCGGGGCCGCCACGGCCCGCGCCCGGGCCACCACGGCCACGGCCACCGCCCGGTCCGCCACGTCCCGCGCCCGGCCCGCCGCGGCCACGCCCGGCGCCGCCGCCCATGCCACCACGGTTCTGGGGACGCGGCGTGCTCGGCGTGTCACCGCCGGCATGATGCGTCGTTTCGTTCTTCTCGTCCGCCATATCAGAACTCCAGCCCGGCTTCCCGGGCGCCATCGGCCACCGCTTTCACGCGGCCAGTGTACTGGTAGCCAGCGCGGTCGAAGACGACCTTGCTGATGCCGGCGGCCTTGGCCTGCACGGCGATCTTCTTGCCCACTTCGACCGACTTGATCGACTTCTTCCCGTCGATGCCGTTGTCCGTCACGGTCATCAGCGTCCGACGCGCCACGTCGTCCACGAGCTGGGCGTAGATGTGCTTCAGCGAGCGGAACACCACGAGGCGCGGACGCTCCGCCGTCCCCGTGACCTTCTTCCGCACGCGCAGATGACGGCGCTCGCGACGATCCGCGCCCGTCTTCGGTGTACGCATCGGCATTACTTACCTCCCGCCTTGCCGGCCTTGCGCCGGATCTGCTCACCTGCATAGCGCACGCCCTTGCCCTTGTACGGCTCCGGCTTGCGCAACGACCGGATCTCGGCGGCCACCTGGCCCACGATCTCCTTGTCCGCCCCTTCCACCACCACCTGCGTCGGCTGCGGCGCGGTCAGCTTGATCCCGGCCGGCGCCTTGAACTCGATCTGGTGCGAATAGCCCAGCGCGAAGAGCAGGCCGTACGGCTTCGGCTCGGCCTTGTAGCCGACGCCCGAGATCTCGAGCTGGCGCACGTACCCCTTCGTCACCCCTTCGATCATGTTGTGGATCAGGGTGCGCGACAGGCCGTGCAGCGACTTGTGCGACGGCTCGTCCGACGGGCGGTTGACCGTGACCTGGCTCCCCGCCACCGCGATCTGCATCGCCGGGTTGAACGTCCGCTTCAGTTCGCCCTTCGGTCCCTTCACGGTCACCACCGAGCCCGCGACGGAAACCGTCACGCCGACCGGGATGTCCACGGGGAGCTTTCCAATTCGTGACATGGAGGGCCCCCTACCAGACGATGGCGAGGAGCTCACCACCGGTGCGCGCCTGGCGCGCCTGCCGGTCGGTCATCAGCCCCTGCGAGGTGGACAGGATCGCGACGCCCAGTCCGTTGCGCACCCGCGGGATCTCGGAGACCCCGACGTACTTGCGCAGCCCCGGGCTCGAGACGCGCTGCAGCTCCCGGATCACCGGCTGGCCGCCCTGCGCGTACTTGAGCGAGACGCGCAGCAGATTCGCGCCGCTCTCGGTCGTGACGATCTTGTAGTCCGAGATGAAGTTCGACTCCTTGAGGAGGCGGGCGATCTCGGTCTTGACTCTCGAAGCCGGCATGTCCACGCGACGGTGCTTTGATCCGACGGCGTTCCGGATCCGCGTGAGCATATCGGCAATAGGATCGGTCATGCTCATGGTGTTTCTCTGATCTCCTCTGGTTTCCGCGTCGCCGCGGACCTGTAGGAAGTGAATGAAGGGATGGCAGACTTCAGATGGCTGATGGCAGATCTGCCATCGGACGTCCGCCATCTGCCATCAGGCAGCCTTACCAGCTCGCTTTCCGAACCCCGGGCAGCAGCCCATTGTTCGCCATCTCCCGCAGCGCGATCCGGCTCAGCCCGAACGCGCCCTCGTAGCCGCGCGACCGGCCGGTCATCTGGCAGCGGTTGCGGATGCGGCTCGGCGACGAGTTGCGCGGCAGCTTCTGCAGCGCGAACTGCGCGGCCGTCTTCTCCTCGTCCGACGCATTCGGGTTCTGGATGACGGCCTTCAGCGCCTTCCGCTTGGCGGCGTAGCGCTGGACCATCTGCTTGCGGCGGTCGTTCTTCTCGATGCTGCTCTTCTTGGCCATGGAGTCGGTCCGGTTAGTGCTTGACCACGACAGGCTTCTCGTCGCCGCGGAACGGCATGCCGAGTTCGCGCAGCAGCGCGAGCGCCTGGTCGTCCTTGGTCGTCGTGGTGACGAACGTGATGTCCATCCCGTGGATCTGCTCGACCTGGTCGTAGTTGATCTCCGGGAAGATCATCTGTTCCTTCACGCCCATCGAGTAGTTGCCGCGCCCGTCGAACGAGCGCGTCGAGAGGCCGCGGAAGTCGCGCACGCGCGGGAGCGCCGTCGACACGAAGCGGTCGAGGAATTCCCACATCCGCGCGCCGCGCAGCGTCACGCTCACGCCCACTTCCTGGCCCTGGCGCAGGCCGAAGTTGGCGATCGACTTCTTCGCCTTCTTGCGCACCGGCTTCTGGCCGCTGATCACCGCGAGCTCGTCCACCACCGTGTCGAGCACCTTCGGCGTCTTGATCGCTTCGCCCATCCCCACGTTCAGCACGATCTTCTCGAGCTGCGGGATCTCATGGACGTTCGTGAGGCCGAACTGCGCGGCCAGCTTCGGCCGCACCGTCGCCGCGTAGTACTCGCGCAGGCGCGGCGTCGGCGCCGGGAGCTTGTCGCCCTTGTGGGACGACGGGAGCATGGAGCTCCCCTTGTCGCCCTTGCCGCCCTTCGCGCCGCCCTTGGAGGCGCCCGTCTTTTCCTTCGTTGCCATCAGTCAGTTCCTCGGCCTTAGCGGTTGCGCGGGATCGCGTCGCCGCTCTTCACGCTGATGCGCTCCTTCGTGCCGTCGGTGTCGATCCGGCGGCGCGTCCGCGTCGGGGCTCCCGACTTCGGATCGAGCAGCATCACGTTCGAGACGTGCACCGGCGCCGGCATGTCGATGATGCCCGACTGCTCGTCCGCGTTGCGCGCCTTGCGGTGCTTCTTCACGATGTTCACGCCTTCAATCACCACGCGCGACTTCTTGGTCAGCACGCGGATCACCTTCCCTTCCTTGCCCTTGTCCTCGCCGCGCATCACGCGCACGACGTCGCCCTTCGTCACGGGGAGCTTCTCGCGCTCCGCGTTGATGGCATGACGCCGCGTCAGCCGCGAGCCCATGGTCTTCTTGTGGGTCAGGACACGCATTTAGAGCACCTCCGGCGCCAGCGAGACGATCTTCATGTACCGCTTCTCGCGCAGTTCGCGCGCGACGGGGCCGAAGATGCGGGTCGCCCGCGGCTCGCCCTTGTCATCGATGATCACGACGGCGTTCTCGTCGAAGCGGATGTAGCTCCCGTCCTTGCGGCGGGTCTCCTTCACCGTGCGCACCACCACGGCGCGCGCGACGTCCGACTTCTTCACCGTCCCGTTCGGCAGCGCGTCCTTCACCGCCACGATCACCTGGTCGCCCAGCTTCGCGTAGCGGCGGCGCGTGCCGCCGAGCACGCGGATCACCAGGGCGCGCTTCGCGCCGCTGTTGTCCGCAACCTTCACGACGGATTCCTGTTGAATCATGGCCCGGTCCTCCTACTGCGCGCGTTCGAGGATGTCGACCACGCGCCACCGCTTGTCCTTGGACAGCGGGCGGGTCTCGGTGATCCGCACGGTGTCGCCGACCTTCGCCGAGTTCTGCTCGTCGTGGGCCTTCAACCGCGTGGTGCGGGTCACCATCTTGCCGTACACCGGGTGCGGCACGCGACGCTCGATCGCGACCACCACCGTCTTCTGCATCTTGTCGCTCACCACCTTGCCGGTGCGCACCTTGCGCGCCGGACGGGCAGCGGCAGCAGCCTTCGTCTGTTCAGCCATGGGTCACTCCTCGGGTCAGCGGCCAGCGGCCGCGCCCGCGGCCTTCTCGCGCAGCACGGTCTTGAGCCGCGCGATGTCCTTGCGGATCACGCGCAGGCGCAGCGGGTCTTCCAACGGCTCCGTCGCCCGCCGAAAACGCAGGCGGAACCGCTCCTCTTCCAGTTCCTTGATGCGCGCCGCAATCTCGGCGCCGCTCAGGTCGCGAATCTGTCCGGCCTTCATGCGGTGTGCGCCTCCTCGCGGACCACGAACTTGGTGCGGATGCCCAGCTTGGCGGCGGCCAGCGCCATCGCCTTCTGGGCCAGTTCCTTGTCAACGCCCTCGATCTCGAACAGCACGCGCCCGGGCTTCACCACGGCCACCCAGCCCTCGGGCGAGCCCTTGCCCTTGCCCATGCGGGTCTCGGCCGGCTTCTTCGTGATCGGCTTGTCGGGGAAGATGCGGATCCACACCTTGCCGCCGCGCTTCACGTGGCGCGTCAGCGCCACACGCGCGGCCTCGATCTGCCGGTTGGTCACCCACCCCGGCTCGAGCGCCTGCAGGCCGTAGTGCCCGAACGACACCTCGGCCCCGCGCGTCGCCAGCCCGCGCGTGCGCCCCTTGAACATCTTGCGGAATTTGACTCGCTTCGGACTCAGCATCGGTCAGCGCCTCACGCGTCAGACGAGTACGTGGACGAGCCGCGACGGCCTTCCACCACTTCGCCCTTGAAGATCCAGACCTTCACGCCGATCGTCCCGAAGGTCGTCTTCGCCGTGCTGGTCGCGTAATCGATGTCGGCGCGCAGCGTGTGGAGCGGCACCCGCCCTTCGCGGTAGCCTTCCACGCGCGCGATCTCGGCGCCGCCCAGGCGCCCGCCGCACTTCACCTTGATCCCCTCCGCGCCCATCCGCATCGCGCTCTGCACCGCGCGCTTCATCGCGCGGCGGAACGAGATGCGCTGCGCCAGCTGCGCGGCGATGTTGTCGGCGACGAGCTGCGCCTCGATCTCCGGGCGCTTGATCTCCTCGACGTTGATGCCGACGTCCTTGCCCGTGATCTGCTGCAGCTCGGACTTCAGCTTCTCGACTTCCTCGCCCTTCTTGCCGATCACCACGCCCGGCCGCCCGGTGTGCAGGGTCACCACCACCTTGCCCGGCTTGCGGCTGATGTGGATGTCGGCGATCGCCGGGCTCGCGTTCCCCGGGAACCGGCGGAGGCGCAGGTACTTCCGGAGGAGGTCATCCTCCTTCAGCAGCTGCGGGTAGTCCTTCGTGGCAAACCACTTCGAGCGCCAGTCCTTCGTGACGCCCAGCCGGAAGCCGATCGGATTCGTTTTCTGTCCCATTAGCGCCCTTCCTTCTCGGCCACGATGATCTCGATGTGGCTCGTCCGCTTGTGAACCGGCGTCGCCCGGCCCATCGCCGCCGGCGTCCACCGCTTGAGCTTCGGCCCTTCGTTGACGGTCGCCTGCTTCACGAACAGCTGGTCCACGTCGAGCGACGCATTCGTCGTCCGGGCGGCCTGCTCCGCGTTCGCGACGGCGCTCTTGAGCACCTTCGAGATCTGCTTCGCGGCGTGCTTCTTGGAGAACTGCAGCAGCGCGAGCGCGTCATTCACCCCCAGGCCGCGGATCTGGTCGATGACCAGCCGCATCTTGTAGGGACTCTGGCGCGTCGTGCGCTGGATCGCGCGTGCCTCGGCCATGGCTTACTTCCCTCCCTTCGCGGCGGGCGCCGGCGCGGCGGCCGGAGCCGGCTTCGCCTTCGCATCCGCCGCCTTGCCCGCCGCCGTGTGGCCGCGGAAGAGGCGCGTCGGCGCGAACTCGCCGAGCTTGTGCCCCACCATGTTCTCGGTCACGTACACCGGGATGAACTTGTTCCCGTTGTGCACCGCGAACGTGTGCCCCACGAAATCGGGGAGCACCGTGCTCGCGCGCGACCACGTCTTGACGACCTTCTTCTCGTTGCGGGCGTTCATCCCCTGCACCTTCTTCATCAGGCTTTCCTGGATGAACGGGCCCTTCTTGATGCTGCGTGCCATATATGGATGTCCCGGTTAGCTCTGCGTGGCCTTGCCGCGCTTCCGGCCGCGGACGATCAGGCGCTGCGACGGCTTCTTCTTGTTGCGCGTCTTCACGCCTTCCTTCTTGCCCCACGGGCTCACCACGTTCCGGCCGCCGCGCGTGCGGCCGCCATGCGGGTGATCCACCGGGTTCATCACTTCACCGCGCACCTTCGGGCGGCGTCCGGCCCAGCGCGTCGCGCCCGCCTTGCCCGCCGACTTCAGCTCGTGCTCGGCGTTGCCGACCTCGCCGATCGTCGCCAGGCAGTTGCCGTGCACGAGGCGCATTTCGCTCGAGGCCATGCGCAGCGTCACGTACTCCCCTTCCTTCGCGACGACCTGCACCGACGTCCCCGCCGAGCGCGCCATCTGGCCGCCCTTCCCCGGGGTGATCTCGACGTTGTGCACCGACGTGCCGAGCGGCACTTCCTTCAGCGGCATCGCGTTCCCCGTGCGCACGTCCGCGCCCGGGCCCGACGTCACCGCGTCGCCCACCGCCAGCCCCTTCGGGTGGATGATGTAGCGCAGCTCCCCGTCGGCGTACTGCACCAGCGCGATGCGCGCCGAGCGGTTGGGATCGTATTCGATGTGCGTGACCGTCGCCGGCACGCCGTGCTTGTTGCGCTTGAAGTCGATGATGCGGTACTTCCGCTTGTGCCCGCCGCCACGACGCCGCATGGCGATGTGGCCGTGGTTGTCGCGGCCGCCCGACTTCTTCAACGGTTCGGTCAGCGACTTCTCCGGCGTCGACCGCGTGATCGTGTCGAAGTCCGACACGCTGCGGAAGCGCGAAGAGGCCGTGACCGGCTTGAACTGACGGATGCCCATGGCTTAGCCCTCAAAGATCTCGATCGAGTCGCCCGCGCGGAGCGTCACGATGGCCTTCTTCCAGCGCGGACGGAGCCCGATGCTCTGCCCCACGCGGCGCGGCTTCCCGCGCTGCTGCGACGTCCAGACGCCGGTGACGTGCACGCCGAACAGCGACTCGATGGCCTGCTTGATCGCGGCCTTGTTCGCCTCCGGATGCACCTCGAACGTGTACTCGCCCCGGTCCTGGAACGCCGCCGAGCTCTTCTCGGTGACGATGGGGCGCACAATCGTGCGATACGTGTTTGGCATCGGCTACTTCCCCTTCTTCTTCGGCGCGGCCGCCTTCTTGGCCGGCGCCTTCTTGGCGGCGGCCGGCTTCGCGGGCGCCTTCTTCGCCGCGGCCTTCTTGGCCGGCGCCTTCTTGACGGCGGCCTTCTTCGCGGTCGCCTTCTTCGACGTCTCCGCCGCCTTCTTCGCCTTCGGCGACTTCGGCGACGACGCCTTCTTGACCTTCACCTTCTCCACCGCCTTCTCGGCCACCGGCGAGAGCGTCTGGCCGATCGCCGACGCCTCCACCAGCACCACGTCCGACCAGAGCAGGTCGTACGTCGAGGCGTCGCTGTACGGCATCACCTTCACCTGCGGCAGGTTGCGGCCGCTCAGGTAGACGTTCGGCTTCACGCCGTCGGTCAGGATCAGCGCGTTCGCGTGCGCCACGCCAAGGCGCGCCAGCAGCTGGTGCAGCTGCGACGTCTTGGGGGCGTCGTACGCGAAGCGGTCGATCACCAGCACCGCGTTCTCGCGGGCGCGGGCGTTGAACGCGCTCTTGCGCGCCAGCTGCCGCACCTGCTTGGGCACGTGCTGCGAATAGTTGCGGTCGCCGTGCGGGCCGAACACCGTGCCGCCGCCCGGCCAGTTCGGGGCGCGCGTCGAGCCCTGGCGGGCGCGGCCGGTCCCTTTCTGCTTCCACGGCTTCTGGTTGCCGCCAACCACCAGGCCGCGCGTCTTGGTGTACGCGTTCGCCTGGCGCTGGTTGGCCAGCATCGCCTTCACGGCCTGCTGCATCACCGGCACGTTGACCGTGCCGTCAAACGTCGCCTGCGGCAGGCTCACCTTCTCGCGCGGCGTCCCCAGCGCGGTGAAAGCGGCCGCCTCGAATTGCATCGTGTCAGCCATGGATTAACCCTGCTTGCGGACGAGCACGATGCCGTTCTTCGGCCCGGCCACCGCACCGCGGATGTACAGAAGGTTGCGATCCGCATCGATCTTCTCGACGCGGAGATTGGTCTGCGTGTGCCGCGCGTTGCCGAAGTGTCCCGGCATCTTCTTGCCCTTGATGACGCGCGACGGATCGGTGCCGGGGCCCACCGAGCCCGGGCGACGGTGCTTCGTGTTGCCGTGCGTGTTCGGGCCACCGCCGATGCCGTAGCGCTTCACGACACCCTGGAAGCCGCGTCCCTTGGACGTCCCGGTCACCTTGACGATCTCGCCCGGGGCGAAGATGCCGACGGTGATCACGTCGCCGACGTTGTACGTCGGGACCTCGGGGTTCTTGCCCGGCGCGTCATCGAGGCGGACCGACTTGAGCACGCGCGGCGCCGCCGACAGGCCGGCCTTGGCCGCATGCCCGATCACCGCCTGGTTCGCGCGCACGCCACGGGGCTCGCGCTCCCCCTTCTTGCTCTCCCGGCGCGTCTTCTGCGCGCCGTAGCCGAGCTCGACCGCGGCAAAGCCCGCCGCATCCCTGGTCGTCACCTTGGTGACGGGATTCGGCGTCGCCTCCACGACGGTCACGGGGATCTGCTGCCCCGCCTCGTTGAAGATCTGGGTCATCCCCAGCTTCTTGCCAATGATTCCGATCATGAATTCCTCTCGTGAGTCGCGGCCGCCCGCGCAGAGTGCGCGGAGCTGCGTGGCCGTTGGACTGTTAGCCGGAGGTCGGCGCCGGTCGTCGGCTCAGTTGCCGTCTCCCGTCTCCCGTCCCCCGTCTCCCGTCTGTCATTCCACCTTGATCTCGACGTCCACGCCCGCCGGCAGGTCCAGCTTCGTGAGCGCGTCCACCGTCTGCGCGCGCGAATCGAGGATGTCGATCATGCGCTTGTGCGTCTTCAGCTCGAACTGCTCCCGCGACTTCTTGTCGACGTGCGGCGACCGCAGCACGGTCCAGCGCTGCGTCTTCGTCGGCAGCGGGATCGGGCCCGACACCTGCGCCCCGGTCTTCTCGGCGGTGCGGACGATGTCCGCGCTCGCCTGGTCGATCACGGCGTGGTCGAACGCCTTCAGTCGGATGCGAATCTTGCCAGCCATGTGTAGCCTCTAGAGTTGATCGGCGGCGAGTGACGTCAGAGGGCGGATGGCAGATGGCGGAACGTGTTCAGTTGGAACGCATCTGCCATCTGCCTTCTGCCATCCGCCATCGCTTGCTTACTTGAGAATCTTGGTAACCACACCAGCGCCCACCGTCCGCCCGCCCTCGCGGATGGCGAAGCGCAGCGTCTCTTCCATCGCGATCGGCGTGATCAGCTCGATCACCATCTGGACGTTGTCGCCCGGCATCACCATCTCGGTGCCGGCCGGCAGCTCGATCGAGCCCGTCACGTCCGTCGTGCGGAAGTAGAACTGCGGGCGGTAGCCCTTGAAGAACGGCGTGTGACGGCCGCCCTCGTCCTTGGTCAGGACGTAGACCTCGGCCTCGAACTTCGTGTGCGGCGGAATCGAGCCGGGCTTGGCGAGCACCATGCCGCGCTCGATCTCCTTCTTGTCCACGCCGCGGAGGAGGAGGCCGACGTTGTCGCCCGCCTGGCCGTCGTCCAGCAGCTTGCGGAACATCTCGACGCCCGTGCAGACCGTCTTCTTGTCCGAGCCGAAGCCGACCACGGCGAGTTCGTCGCCCGTCTTCACCTTGCCACGCTCGATGCGCCCCGTCGCCACGGTGCCGCGCCCCGTGATCGAGAACACGTCCTCGACCGGCATCAGGAACGGCTTGTCGACCTCGCGCACCGGCTGCGGAATCCACGTGTCGATCGCGTCGAAGAGCTCCTGGATCGAGTTGACCCACTTCTCGTCGCCATCGATGGCGCGCATCGCGGCGCCGCGGATCACCGGGGCGTTGTCGCCGTCGAAGTTGTACTTGCTGAGCAGCTCGCGGACTTCGAGCTCGACGAGGTCGAGGAGCTCGGGGTCGTCCACGAGGTCGCACTTGTTGAGGAACACGACCACCTTCGGCACGTTCACCTGGCGGGCGAGCAGGATGTGCTCGCGCGTCTGCGGCATCGGGCCGTCCACGGCCGAGACCACGAGGATCGCGCCGTCCATCTGCGCGGCGCCCGTGATCATGTTCTTCACGAAGTCGGCGTGCCCGGGGCAGTCGACGTGCGCGTAGTGGCGGTTGGCCGTCTCGTATTCCACGTGCGACGTGGCGATCGTGAGGATCTTCGTCGAGTCGCGGCGTCCCTGCGACTCCGACGCCTTCGCGACCTGGTCATACGAGATGTACTTGGTGCCGAAGCCCTTCTCGGCCGACACCTTCGTGAGGGCGGCAGTAAGGGTCGTCTTGCCGTGGTCGACGTGGCCGATGGTGCCCACGTTTACGTGCGGCTTGGTGCGCTCGAACTTTGCCTTGGCCATGGAAATGGTCCTGTGGAAAAAAAGGTGGTACGGGGTTACTTCGCCTTGGAGACGATCTCTTCCATCTTTGCCTTCGGGACTTCCTCGTAGTGCGAGAACTCCATCGAGTAGACCGCGCGCCCCTGCGTCTGGCTGCGGAGCCGCGTGGAATACCCGAACATCTCGCTCAGCGGCACGGTGGCGGCGATCACCTGCGCTTCTCCGCGCTGCATCATGCCGCCGATCTTGCCCCGGCGGGCCGAGAGGTCGCCGAGCACGTCGCCCATGTACTGCTCCGGGGTGACGACCTCGACTTTCATCATGGGCTCGAGGATCACCGGGTGGGCGGCACGCGCCGCCTCCTTGATGGCCATCGACCCCGCAATCTTGAACGCCATCTCGCTCGAGTCGACGTCGTGGTACGAGCCGTAGACCAGCTCGACCTTCACGTCGACCATCGGGTAGCCGGCCAGGATGCCGTTCTCCAGCGCTTCCTTGATGCCGGCCTCCACCGGGGAGATGTATTCCCGGGGGATCACGCCGCCCACGATCTTGTCCTCGAACACGTAGCCGTGCCCGACCGGGGCCGGCTCCGCGTTGATGACGACATGGCCGTACTGGCCCTTGCCGCCGGACTGGCGGACGAACTTGCCCTCGACCTTCGTGACGCGCTTGCGGATCGTCTCGCGGTACGCCACCTGCGGGCGGCCGACGTTGGCGTCCACCTTGAACTCGCGCATCATGCGGTCCACGATGATCTCGAGGTGCAGTTCGCCCATCCCCGAGATGATCGTCTGCCCCGTCTCGGCGTCCGTGTGGACGCGGAAGGTCGGGTCTTCCTCGGCGAGCTTGTTCAGCGCGATGCCCATCTTGTCCTGGTCGGCCTTGGTCTTCGGCTCGACCGCGACGTCGATGACGGGCGTCGGGAACTTCATGGCCTCGAGGATGATCGGCGTGTCCTCGTCGCACAGCGTGTCGCCCGTGCGCGTGTCGCGCAGGCCGATCGCCGCGGCGATGTCGCCGGCGCGCACTTCCTCGATTTCCTCACGCTTGTTGGCGTGCATCTGGAGGAGGCGGCCGATGCGCTCGCGCTTGTCCTTGCTGCTGTTGTACACGTGCGACCCGGCCTTCAGGACGCCCGAGTAGACGCGGAAGAACGTCAGGCGGCCGACGAACGGGTCGGTCGCGATCTTGAACGCCAGGGCGGCGAACGGGGCGTCGTCGGCCACGTCGCGCGTCGCGTACGTCTCGTCGTGGTGCGGCAGGTGCCCCTTGATCGGGGGCACGTCGCGCGGCGACGGCAGGTAGTCGATGACCGCGTCGAGCAGCGCCTGCACGCCCTTGTTCTTGAACGAGGCGCCGCAGAGCACCGGGCAGAACTGCATCTTGATCGTCGCCGCGCGGATCGCGTGGCGGATCTCGTCGACCGTCAGCGAGTCGGCGCCGTGCGTCAGGAACTTCTCGATCAGCTCGTCGTCGTGCATCACGGCCGCTTCCAC
>DASXUN010000017.1 GCA_036504815.1 Gemmatimonadaceae bacterium
GCGGGCGCGACTTTCGTCGCGCCCGCGTCCTGCATTTCGGAAACCGAGATTACGGCTTCTTGGCAGCCGGAGCAGCAGCCGGCGCAGCAGCCGGAGCGGCGGCCGGAGCAGCAGCCGTCGAATCCTTCTTGGTCGTGTCAACAGCAGCCGCCGGGGCAGCAGCAGCCGAATCAGCGGCAGGAGCCGCAGCCGGGGCCTCATCCTTCTTGGCGCAGGCGGCGAGCACGAGCACAGCAGCGACGAGGGCAATGCGCTTCATTGAGAAATTCTCCAAAGGAGGGACACATAAGGCACAGCGCGAGACTGCGCCTTGGTACGCAGTGCTCGAACGCGCTGAAATTACAGAGTCTGGGTGCTCCGTCAAGACATCTGGCATGCGCTCGAAACGGGGGCCCATGCCGACGCTGTACGACGCGCCTTCGCTCTGCCTCTGGCACGACGCGACACGCGGTCCCGTCACGCACCGACGCGCACCAAAGTGGAACAGCGCAATATATGACCTAACTGCCGAACACGCAAGCAGTTGCGGACGGACCGCCGCCGTGGCGCTTCCCGGGGGGCCAATCGGCACCCTATCTTCCGACTTTCCCCGCCGAAGTGGGCGGCCTTCCCCTTGATCCGGAGACCCATCGGTGACGGAATCCGCCGTTCAGGCAATCCGGGGCGCGTGCCCGCACGACTGCCCGGATACCTGCGCCCTCATCACGACCGTGGAGAACGGCCGTGCGGTGCGCATCCAGGGCGATCCGGATCATCCGTTCACGGCCGGCTTTCTCTGCGCGAAGGTCAACCGCTACCTGGAGCGCACGTATCATCCCGAGCGGCTGCTGCATCCCCTGAAGCGGATGGGCAAGAAGGGACGCGGCGAGTTCGCGCGCGTAAGCTGGGACGAGGCCCTGCGCGACATCGCGGCGCGGCTGCGGGCGATCGCCGACGGACCGCACGGCCCGCAGGCGATCCTGCCGTACTCGTATTGCGGCACGATGGGCATGCTGCAGGGCCAGTCGATGGACCGCCGCTTCTTCAACGCCCTCGGCGCGTCGAAACTCGATCGCACCATCTGCAGCACGGCCGGGATGTGGGGAATGCGCATGACGGTCGGCGCCAGCGTCGGCGCCGATGCGGAGGGGATCCCGTCGAGCGACCTCGTCATTCTCTGGGGAACGAACACGCTGACGTCCAACCCGCACCTGTGGCCGTTCGTGCGGCAGGCGCGCGAACAGGGCGCGCGCGTGCTCTGCATCGATCCCCTCCGCACGCGCACCGCCGACCAGTGCGACGAGTGGCTGCCCATCCGTCTGGGCACCGACGCGGCGCTCGCGCTCGGCATGATGCACGTGCTCTTCGCCGACGGCCTGCAGGATGACGACTACCTGACGCGCTTCACGCTCGGCGCCGAGGCGCTGCGCGCGCGCGCCGCGGAGTATCCGCCGGAGCGCGTCGCCGCGATCACGGGACTTCCCGCCGAGCGGATTGTCGCGCTGGGGCGCGAGTACGGGCGCTCGAAGGCCGCGTTCCTGCGCATCAACTACGGCCTGCAGCGCCACGGCGGCGGCGCGATGGCCGTGCGCACCATCGCCTGCCTGCCGGCGATCACCGGCCACTGGCGGCGACCCGGCGGCGGCGTGCAGCTCTCGACGAGCGCGAACTTCAAGTACAACACCGCCGCCCTGGAGCGCCCCGAGCTGTCGCCGGAGGTGCGGACCATCAACATGATCCGGCTGGGCGACGCGCTCACGCGCTCTGACGCGGGCGTGGGCGGTCCGCCGGTGCAGGCGCTCGTCGTCTACAACTCGAACCCCGCCGCCGTCGCGCCGGACCGCAATGTCGTCCTCACCGGACTGCGTCGCGAGAATCTCTTCACGGTGGTGCTTGATCACTTCCAGACCGACACGGCGGACCACGCGGACTACGTGCTGCCGGCCACGACGCAGCTCGAGCACTGGGACGTGCACTTCGCGTACGGGCATCACTACGCCACGCTGAACCGGCCGGCCATCGCGCCGCTGGGCGAGAGCAAGCCGAACACGCAGATCTTCCGCGAGATCGCCGCGGCGATGGGACTCGCGGACGCCGTATTTGCCGATGATGACGACGCGCTGCTGCGGCAGGCCCTGTCGTCCACCGACCCGAAGATGGCCACGGTGACTTATGACGCGCTGATGACGAACGGCTGGGTGCGGCTGAACGTCCCCACGCCGTATCTCCCGTATGCCGAGGGCGGCTTTGCCACACCGAGCGGAAAGTGCGAGTTCTACTCGGCCCGCATGGAGGCGATGGGACTTGATCCGTTGCCGGCGTTCACGCCGCCGCACGAGTTTCCCGAGGAGGTGCCGGAACTGGCGGCGCGTTTCCCGCTCACGCTCGTCTCGTCACCGCGGCACCAATTCCTGAACTCGACCTTCGTGAACATCGCGTCGCTTCGCCGCGATGCGGAACCGGAGATCACCGTGCACCCCGACGACGCGGCGCCGCGGGCGATCGTCGACGGCCTGCCCGTGGTGGTGTTCAACGACCGCGGCGCCTTCACGGCGGTCGCCCGCGTCTCGGACAGCGTGCGGGTCGGCGTGGCGTGGGCGCCGAGCGTCTGGTGGGGGAAGTTCACCAGCGACGGCCACAATGCCAACGAGACCACGTCGCAGCGCACCACCGACATGGGCGGCGGTCCCGTCTTCTACGACAACCTCGTGGAGATCGCGCCGTCGGAGTGACTAGTCGCCGTGCCGTAGCTCCGGATAGCGGCGAAGCGCCCAGAGCGCGTAGACGCCCATTACAGCGGCCATGCCGCCGATCGCGAGCGGCGTGCCCCAGTGGCGCGCGATCCATCCGCTGAGGAACGAGCCGATGGGGTTCGTGCCGATATATACCGCGACATAGATCGAGATGACGCGCCCGCGCAGCGCGTCGGGGGCCGCCGACTGCAGGAGCGCGTTGATGACCGCGCTGTTGACGACCATGCACGCGCCGACGCCGAACAGCACGACACCCGTCAGGAGTTCGGTGCGCGACAGCGCCGCCAGCACGATCAGCGCCGGGAAGGCCAGCGATGTGACCACCAGCGCGCGGTGCCGCTTCAGGCGCGGTCCGGCCGCCGCGATGCTGAGCGCGCCGATCATCGCGCCGACGCCCACGCAGGTCATCAGCACGCCGTAGCCGCCGGCGCCCAGGCCGAGCACGTCGCGCGCCAGGACCGGCAGCAGCGTGAGGATCGGGATGCTCAGGAGCGAATAAACGGCCACCACCTGCATCAGCACGGCCGTCAGCCGGTGCGTGCGCACATGGGCGAACGCTTCCCCGAGGGCGTGCAGCGGGCGCCGGGCGGCGACGACGGGCAGGTGCGGCAGGCGGATCATCGCCAGGCTGATGAGCACCGCCAGGTACGAGAGCGCGTTGATGCCGAAGCACCACGAGAGGCCGAAGCGCGCGATCACGATGGCGGCGAGCGACGGACCGACGATGCGCGCGAAGTTGAAGCCGCTCGAGTTGAGCGCGATCGCGTCCATCACGTGTTCCTTGCCCACCATCTCGATGAACAGCGACTGCCGCGCCGGAATTTCGAACGCCGAGATCACGCCGCCGAGCAGGGCGATGGCGATCAGCCATCCGATGGTCATGTGCCCGGACCACGTGAACCACCAGAGCAGCGTCGCCTCGGCGAGCAGGAACGACTGCGCGATCGTCACCACCCGCAGGCGGCGGTACTGATCGGCAACGAGGCCGCCCGGGAGCGAGAGGAGGAGAATGGGCAGCGTCCCCGCGGCCGCGACCACGCCGACGAGGAAGGCGTCGTTGGAGAGCTGGAGCGCGAGCCAGCCCTGCGCCACCTGCTGCATCCATGTGCCGATGAGCGACGTCGTCTGGCCGGCGAAGAAGAGCCGGAAATTCGGCGAATGCGCGAGCACCCGAAACGGATTCAGCGACGTGCGAACGGACATCGAACAAAGATCGCGAGTGGACGCGATGAACGACAGAGCGACACCGCGCGGCTTGACCGCGAGTTTCCCACGCCGGTAAACTCCCTGCATGATCTCGGCGTTCTCGGCGGCCGTTCTCGGGTTCCTGCTTGGCCTCCGGCACGCCACGGATGCCGACCACGTGGTCGCCGTCACCGCGATCGTGACGCGCGAGCGCACGATGCGGCGCGCCGCCTGGATCGGCGCGCTCTGGGGGATCGGGCATTCGCTCACGGTCTTCGTCGTGGGCGGCGCGATCATCGCGTTCCGCATCGTGATCCCGCCCCGCATGGGACTGCTCCTCGAATTCGGCGTGGCGCTGATGCTGATCTTCCTCGGCTTCAGCAACCTGCGCGGCGGTGACCGGGATGAGGACCACGGGCACACGCACGAGTTCGATCACCGGAAGCCGCTGCTCATCGGCACCGTCCACGGGCTCGCCGGATCGGCGGCGGTGGCGATTCTGGTGCTGGCCGCCATTCCGCAGCCGGCGTGGGCCGTGGCGTATCTCGTCGTCTTCGGGGTGGGGACCATCGCCGGCATGATGCTCGTGACGGTGATGCTGGCGGCCCCGGCGCTCTACGCCGGCGAGCGAATGGCGCAGCTGCGCGGCGGCATCCGCCTCGCGGCGGGCGCATTGAGCCTGGGATTCGGGTTGTTGCTCGCGCGTGAGCTGATCGTGAACGGCGGCCTGCTGTCCGACGCGCCCTCCTGGAGCCCCAAGTAGGCACTGCCGCCGGCCGCGCTACGCGACCGGTGGCTCGTCCCGAGGCGCCGCACCACGCGGCGGCTCGTCGGGCGACGGCGGCGGGGTGGCCCGCACCCCTGTTGGCGTTTCGCCGGTCGCTGCCGGAAAGGTCCCGGTGTGTATCCAGTGCGGCCGCGGGAGGCTCGCGCCCGCCCAGACGCTGTAGAGGCGCGAGCCCACGGCGACCGCCACCGCCGCAAAGACGGCAAACGGAGCGTGGAACTTCTGCAGGACGGTGAAAACCAGCGCCCCGGCGAATGCCGACGTCGTGTAGAGCGTGGTGCCGTGGCGGAAGACCACGGGGATCTCGTTGACGAGCAGGTCACGCATGATCCCGCCGCCCGTGGCGGTGACCACTCCCATCAGGACCGCGACCGTGGACGGCAGCTTCAGGTCGAGCGCCATCGTCACGCCCACCACGCTGAAGAAGCCGAGGCCGAGCGCATCGACGAACTCGCCGCGCGCCACCAGCTGCCGCGACCAGTCGTGCACGCGACGACTGTAGACGAACGGCAGGCAGAGCGCGAAGATGACGATGAGATACTCCCAGCGGCTCACCCAGAAGAACGGCCGCCGGTCGAGCAGCACGTCACGCATGGTGCCGCCCCCGAACGACGTGACGACGGCGAGCGCATACGTCCCGACGAAGTCGAGGTTCTTCTTGGATGCCGTGATCATCGCCGAGAGCGCGGCGAGGACGACGGCGAGGATCTCAAAGAGGAGGAGAGGGGACAGGGGGAGAGGGTGCGGAGGTTTGGTGAGGGGGGCGGGGTGTGGTGAGGGGGGAGGAGGGACGGTCCGCCCGCCTCCTGAACCTAACCAACTCGGCCCGGAGCGGCCGTGGCGGTGTGCGTCGGCTAGTTTATCGCGCATGCCGTCTCCCCGACGACGCCCCGCCCCGGTTTCCCGCCCGGCGCCTGAAGAGGCGCGCGAGTTCTCGCGCCGACTGCGCGCCTGGTATCGGCGGAACGCCCGGGTCCTGCCCTGGCGTGAGACGCGCGACGCGTACCGTATCCTCGTGTCGGAACTGATGCTGCAGCAGACGCAGGTGTCGCGGGTGATGGAGTTCTACGCGCGGTTTCTCGCTCGCTTCCCCGACCTCGCCGCGGTGGCCGCGGCGCGCGAGCGGGAGGTGCTCGCGCAGTGGAGCGGACTCGGCTACTACGCGCGGGCGCGCAATTTGCACAAGCTCGCGCGCCGCGTCGTCCGCGAGGAGGCGCACGTCTATGGCGGCGCGCTGCCGAAGGAGCCCGAGGCCCTGCGCCGCCTGCCGGGCGTCGGCGCCTACACGGCCGGGGCGGTGGCGAGCTTCGCCTACGAGCGGCGCGCGGCCTTGGTGGACACCAACGTGGCGCGCGTCCTGCAGCGCGTCTTCGCGCCGCGGCTGAACCGCAAGCGGGCGCGCGACCTCACGCGGTTGTGGGTGATCGCCGAGGCGGTGCTGCCGCGCACCGGGCGCGCCGCGTGGACGCACAACCAGGCGCTGATGGAGCTGGGAGCGCTGGTGTGCACGGCGCGGGTGAAGCATTGCCGCCGGTGCCCGCTGCGGACACTCTGCAGGTCGGCGACGACTGAGGATATGGAATCCGGATTGTGATAGAGGATCGCGATTGCGGATCGTGATTAGCGATTGGGGGGCGCCGAGTCTCGGCGCCCCCCAAATCGTGCATCGGAATCCGCTGTCGAAATCCCGGATCGCAGTCCGGATTCAGGATCCTCGATCTTACTTCACGATCTTGTGCTTGTAATCCAGCGCCGACTTGTACGGGCGGTCGCCGTAGCCGGTGTAGATCTGGCGCGGGCGGGCGATCTTCTGCTCCTTGTCGAGCAGCATCTCTTCCCACTGCGCCATCCACCCCGCCGTGCGCGCGATGGCGAACAGCACGGTGAAGTAATCCGTCGGGAAGTGCAGCGCCCGATAGATGAGGCCGGTGTAGAAGTCGACGTTCGGGTACAGCTTGCGCTTGATGAAGTACTCGTCGCTCAGGGCGATGCGCTCGAGCTCGAGCGCGATCTCCATGTCCTTGCCCATGCCCGTGATCTTGAGCACCTGGTCGCAGAGCGACTTCACGATCTTGGCGCGCGGATCGTAGCTCTTGTACACGCGATGGCCGAAGCCCATCAGGCGCGACTCGCCCTTGCCGCTCTTCACGTTCTCGATGAAGGCGGGGATGTTGCTCGGGTGGCCGATCTCCTCGAGCATGCGCAGCACCGCCTCGTTGGCGCCGCCGTGCAGCGGGCCGTAGAGCGCGTTGATGCCGGCCGACACGGCCGAGTACGGATCGACGTGCGACGAACCGACGGCGCGCACGGCGTTGGTGGAGCAGTTCTGCTCGTGGTCGGCGTGCAGGATGAAGAGCACGTCGATGGCGCGGGCGAAGACGGGATGCGCCTCGTACTTCGGCTCCGACATGCGCGCGATCATCGAGAGGAAGTTCTCGGTGTACGGGAGCGCGTTGTCGGGATAGACGAGCGGGAGCCCCTTCACGTGCCGGTACGCGAACGCCGCGATGGTGGGCATCTTGGCGAGCAGGCGGACGAAGGCGATGTCGCGCTCCACCGGATCGTGGATGGCCTTGGCCGTGGGGTAGAACGACGAGAGGGCGGAGACGCCGGCGGCGAGCATCGACATCGGGTGCGCGTCGTAGCGGAAGCCGGTGAGGAACTGCTTGATGTTCTCATGCACGTACGTGTGGTACGTGATGTCCTCCACCCACTTGTCGTACTGCGGCTGCGTCGGCAGCTCGCCGTGGCGCAGCAGCCACGCGACTTCGAGAAAGCTCGCCTTCTCGGCCAGCTGCTCGATAGGATATCCGCGATAGCGCAGGATGCCCTTGTCGCCGTCGATGAAGGTGATGGCGGAGCGGCACGACGCGGTGTTCATGAACGCCGGGTCGTACCCCATGATCCCGAAGTCGTCGGGCTTGACCTTGATCTGCTTCAGGTCAGCGGTGCGGATGGTCTCATCCGTGATCGGGGCGTAGTACACCTTGCCGGTGCGCGAGTCCTTGATCTCGAGATGATCTCCAGCGGGCGGCCCCTTGGCCGCATCGGTCGTACCAGACATGGTCGTCTTCCAGAACCCGATTAGGAGACCGCGGCGTCGCATGCCGCTGGCGCAACGCGGACTCGGTCAATGTTGTGGGGACGGCCATTGGCCTACCCCGGCGAACAGAAACACCTAGTGGAATCAGTAGGGGCGCGCGTGAAGCTTCAAGCTACTCCAATGTCACGCGATGCCGTATCATGAACGGCGCACACGGGCAAAACGTTATGTGAATTGCGCACGTTGCGTAGGCGCAACTTTCCCTACATGGCCATCCTGAATCCCGCTGACGTCCACAACCTCGAACCTGCTCGCCTGGCGCTGGTGGCGCTGGCCGCGGCGGGGGGCGGCGCCGTCAACGCCATCGCCGGGGGCGGCACCCTGCTGACCTTCCCCGCCCTTATTGGGCTGGGCGTACCGCCTCTGGTGGCGAACGCCACCAGCACGGTTGCCCTCTGGCCGGGGACGCTGACCAGCTTCTGGAGCTACCGCGACGCCCTCCGCGGCGCGCGGGCCTGGACCGTGCGCTGGGCGCTGCCGAGCCTGCTCGGCGGCAGCACCGGGGCCGTCCTCCTTCTCTGGACACCGGAACGGAAATTCGCCGACAGCGTGCCGTGGCTGATCTGGGGCGCCACGCTGCTTTTCATCCTGCAGGGCCCCCTGATGCGATGGGTCGTCGGGCACGCGCCGCACACGCCGGATGGTGAGGCGCTGCCGCCGCCGCGCAGCGGCTTCATCATCTACCAGTTTCTCGTCGCGGTGTACGGCGGCTATTTCGGCGCCGGCGCAGGGATCCTGATGCTCGCCGCGCTCGGCATGATGGGGCTCACGAACATCCACACGATGAACGGCCTCAAGAACTGGGGCGGCCTGAACATCAACGTCGTAGCGGTGCTGATCTTCGCGGTCAGCGGCATCGTCGACTGGCCGATCGCGCTGACGATGGCCATCGGCGCCGCGATCGGCGGCCTCGTCGGCGCGCGCATGGCGCAACGGGTCGGCCAGCAGTGGGTGCGGAGAGCGATCATAGCAATAGGCCTTAGCAGCGGCGCGTGGATGCTCTTCCAATAGAGAGACAACAGAGAGACAACAGAGAGACAACAGAAAGACAACAGAACGGGCGTCTATTGTCTCTCTGTTGTCTCTCTGTGGTCTCTCTGTTGTCTCTCTGTTGTCTCTCTGTTGTCTCTCTGCTCCTACGGCATAGGTTTGGTGCGCTTCCCCCATGTCGGTGGCGCTGGCTCCTTCATGGCTCGCTGTACGGGCTTGGCAGCGAGTAGGCGCAAGGCCTCCTGCACCGCGCGCTCGAGTTGCGGGTCGCGGCCGGCCGCGACGTCCTTCGGCCAGTTTTCGACGTCCACGTCCGGCGGCGTGCCGACATTCTCCACGTCCCACTGATCGTCACGGCGGAAGAAGCCGCCGCGCGGCGCGATCATGGAACCGCCGTCGATGAACGGCGGCGTGTCGGCCGTGTGCACGAGCCCGCCCCAGGTGCGCTTGCCGACGAGCGTGCCGATCTTGCGGTGCTTGAACATCCACGGCATCAGGTCGCCGCCGGAGCCGGCCTGCTCGTTGATGATCATCACCTTCGGCCCCCAGATGCCGGCCGCGGGCGAGGTGAACGGCACACGGTCGCCAGCCACGTTGTTGAAGTAGCCGTCGAAGTCGCGCCCGAGCACGTCGATGATGTAATCGGCCGCCGAACCGCCGCCGTTGAAGCGTTCGTCGATGATCGCACCCTGCCGGTCCTGCTGCGCGAAGTAGTAGCGGTTGAAGCTCGTGTATCCCGGCTGGCCGGTGTTGGGCAGGTGCACGTACGCGAGCTTCCCATTCGACAGCGAATCCACGACGCGCCGGTTGTGTTCCACCCACGCGCGGGAACGCAGCCCCTGGTCGCTGGCCACCGGGATGACCGTGACCCGGCGCGCGCCCTCCGCCGCCGGCTTGTCGTTCACGGTCAGCACGGTCTGCCGCCCGGCGGTGCCGTCGAGCAGCCGGTACAGGTTGTCGGGCGCACGCAACTCCTCGCCGTTCACGGCGATCACGTAGTCGCCGACGCGCACGTCGACGCCCGGCACCACGAGCGGGGCCCGCAGGTCGGTGTTCCAGCTCTCGTTGTCGTAGAGGCGCGTGATCCGGTAGCGCCCCTGGTCGATGACGAAGTCGGCGCCGAGCTGGCCGCCGGTGTTCTGCGGCACCGCCGGCAGGTCGCCGCCGCGCACGTACGAGTGGCCAATGGCAATCTCGGCCCCCATCTGGTCCATCAGGTAATTCAGGTCGCTGCGATGGTTCACGTACGGGAGGAGGGCGCCATACATCGTGCGCATCTTCGTCCAGTCGGCGCCGTGCATGTTCGTGACGTACAGGTAATCACGCTGGTTGCGCCATCCCTCGTTGAAGATCTGCTGGAACTCGAGCCTGGGATCGATCCACGCACGCAGCGAGGCATTCACGCGACCGGCGCCGGGCTGCGGCGGCGCGCCCGCGGCGTCCACGATGAACAGCGCCGGCGCCGCCGGCGCGCCAGCGGGACCGCCGCCGAACCCACCGCCGCTGCGATACAGCAGCTTGCGCCCGTCGGGACTGACTTCGTAGTCGGCAATGCCCGCCACGAAGACCGTCGCGCGACGATCGCGCAGCTGGTACCGGTGCAGCGTCTGGCCGCCCTGGGCCTGCCCGGTGCCGGTGGCCGGCAGGTCCTCGCTGAGGAAAACGGTGCCCGGCAGTCCCGCCATCAGCTTGGCATACGCGCGCGTGGCAACGCCCGGCACGCTGACAATTCGCGACGACAGGCCGTCAAAGTCGATGGTGACGGTGGCGGCGGGCTTCGGGCGCGCATCGGTCCCCGCCGGAGCGGCCGGCGCCCCTTCCGCCGGAGCCGGTTCGTTGCCCCGCACCGCGCGCGTGGCATTCGGCGCCGGCGTCGCCCCCGTCTCCTCGTCACTTTCCGGCAGCAGCGGCGATGGTTCACCCTTCGCGAGGATCGCGAAGTACAGCCCGTACGTCGTCTCGAACGGGTAGTTGGTCATGTCGAGCCACTGCGACTTGAGCCCGAAGTCGGTGGACGCCAGGAACCACAGGTACTTGCCGCTCGCGTCGAAGGCCGGCCACGTGACGTCGGACAAGCCATCGGTCACCGGTTTGGCGATCCCGCTCTCGACGTTCACCGCGACGATCTGCTTGTAGAGCGAGTTCAGGTGGCGCACATACGCGATCCACTTCGAATCCGGACTCCACACCGGATTCATCGTGCGCGCCGGCACCATCCACGGATCGTCGCCCATCACCTTGGCCTGGCCACTCGACACCTCGAGCACCCAGAGCTTCAGGTCGGTGTCGGTGTACAGGATCTTCTTGCCGTCCGGTGACCAGGCCGGCGTGTAGTAGTGCTTGTGATTGGGCAGCGCGATCTCGCGCGGCGGCGCGAGGCCGTCCGCCGGTTCGATGTAAAGCTTGTACTCGCCGCTCTTGTCGCTGAAATACGAGATCGACTTGCCGTCGGGGCTCCACGCCGGATCCCGCTCCGCCGACGCGCTCGACGGCGCGATGTTGCGCACGTCGCCCTTCTCTGCCGGGATCGTGAAGATCTCGCCGCGCGCCTCCGCCACCACGCGCTTGCCCGTCGGGCTGAGCGCCATGTTGGTGATGCGCGGCGTCACGTCCTTCCATCCGGCCATCATCCACGGGAAATCGCCCGTCGCCGTGATGCTGACGCGGTGTTCATTGCCGCTCTTCGGATCGAGTTCGTGGATATACCCCGCCTGCTCGAAGACCACGGCGCCCGCCCCCGCGTCGAGCGACTTCACGTCGAAATCGGCGAAGTTGGTGACCTGCGCGAGCTTCTTGGCCTTCGTGTCGTACGACCAGACATTCGCCACGCCGTCGCGATCGGAGATGAAGTAGACGACGTCACCCAGCCAGGCGGGCTCGACGTCCTTCGAATCGGTCCACGGCGGCGTCTCGACCTCTAGCGTCTTGAGATCGGCAATCCAGATGGGGCGGTTCTGCCCACCACGATAGTTGCGGCGCTCCTCGTCCCAGCTGTTGTTCATCCGGTACGCGATGCGCTTGCCGTCGGGGGCAAGGCGTCCCTGATAGCCGCGGTAGATGTTGAGGTACGTCTCCGGGCCGCCGCTCACCGGCACCGTGTAGAACTTTGGCGCCGCCGACGGGCCGAAGGTCTCGCGTGTCGACGAGAAGAGGATTGCCTTGCCGTCCGGCGTCCAACCCTGCACCAGATCGGGGGCCGAGTGCCAGGTGAGGCGCGTCGGGTTGCCGCCCTCGACCGGCACCACGTAGACGTCGGTATTGCCGCCGTACTCGGCGCTGAACGCGACGAGGCTCCCGTCGGGCGAGAGCTTCGGATTCTGGGTCTCACCCTGGAACGACGTCAGCCGGCGTGCCGCGCCGCCGGCACGATCCACGATCCAGATGTTCTGGGCGTAGGCGAAGGCAATGTGCTTCGCACTCACCGAGGGCGCCCGCAGCATGCGAGTCTGCGCGGGGAGCGCGGCGGCACAGCAGAGGCTCGCGAGGAGCCACGACAGGCGGAGACGAGGCATCGAAGTGACGATTGGGGGTGGCGGGTGCGCCCCCGGCGTTGGGGGCACCCATACGAGCAAAGGTGCGCACGGTGCGCCAGAGGAGTCTAGGGGGACGTGACGCACGAGACACCAGACCGGGGCGTCTTGCGTAGGGATCACGAAGTCCCGGGAATTTCCTCTTGCGGATCAACCCCAGCCGCCCGCCATGTCCGATCAGTCTCCGACATCGCACCGCCTTGCGCGCCGAGAGTTCCTCGCGGCCGCCACCCTTGGTGCGGCCGGCTTGCTCACATCGTGCGATGTGCTCGACCTGACAAGCCCCAAGGCCTCGGGGAGCGCACGGCTGACGGCGCGCCCCGGAATTCCACAGACCGCGGGACCGCGGGGGCTGCGTCCCCTCGGCCTGGGCAACGCGCTGGCCGACGGTGTCGTCTACGTGACGGCAAGGTACAGCGACGCCACGCCAGCGCCGTTCGTCCTCCTGCTGCACGGGGCGGGCGGAACCGGCGCGAACTTCATCAACGCCTTCGTGCCCGAAGCCGATGTGTCGGGGCAGATCCTGCTCGCGGTCAATTCGCGCAAGGTGACTTGGGACGGTGTGGGCAACGGGAAGTTCGGCCCGGATATCGCGTTCCTCGACCTCGCGCTCCACGACACGTTCTCGAAGTACGCGATCAGCGCGACGCGCCTGGCGGTGGCCGGCTTCTCCGACGGCGCGACGATGTCACTCGCCGTCGGCCTCGCCAACGGCGACCTCTTTCCCCGCGTCATGGCGTGGTCACCGGGCGGATTGATCGGCCGCGAGCACCGGGGGACGCCGGAGTTCTTCGTCAGCCACGGCACGCTCGATCCGGTCATCGCCGTGCGTGCGACCCGCGATGACACCGTTCCCGCCCTGCGGAAAGACGGCTATCAGGTGACCTATCGCGAGTTCAGCGGCGGGCACACGATTCCCGGGGACGTGCTGCACGACGCGATGAGCTGGGCGGCTCGGTAATGGATGGCAGGCGACGGGGGGGGGGGGGGGG